>JALTGJ010000162.1 GCA_027077185.1 Spirochaetales bacterium
ACAAGAATCCTTCCTGATATATCCTCTTCTATTAGTTCAACCAATTCTTCTATTTCTTCATCAGATGAAAGAGAATCGTCTGTCTTTTTAATTTTATTAAGAACAGTCATTATTTCTTTGTAAAAAACTTTCTTTTTTATGGGTTTATGAAGATATCCGTCAAACCAGTTTAAAAGTTTCATTTTTGCTTCATCTGCACTTTTTCCTGTTGGACTTAAAAGAATTCTTTTTACAGAAGAAATGGTACTGTCAGAATGTATTTCACTGGCAACCTGCCATCCATCCATTCCTGGCATTATCAGATCGATCAGACACAGATCCACCTGCTCTGAACTGCTGCCTCTGTTTCTAAGAAATTCAAGGGCAGTTACACCATCTGAAACTTCATAAACAACACATCCGGCATGTTCCAGATAAGTTTTAAGGAATCCTCTTATTGCTTTATTATCATCAACCAGAAGAATTTTTGAATTAATCTGCGGAATTTCAAGATGAGGAGATTTCCCATTGCTGTCTTGCTTTCCCATTACTGCTGTAAACCAGAAAGTTGAACCTTTGCCAAATTCACTGTCGACTCCAATTTGCCCACCCATCATTTCTGCCAGATTTTTTGATATGGACAGTCCTAAGCCGGAACCGCCGTATTTTCTGGTTGTTGATGAATCTACCTGTGAAAAAACTTTAAATAACCTTTCTTTCTTTTCTGTGGGAATCCCTATTCCTGTATCTATTACACTTATTTTAAGTTTTACCCTGTCCACCATATCTTCAATAAGTGATATATGTACCTGTATGGAACCTTCATGGGTAAATTTAACAGCATTGTTAAATAGATTTACTATAATCTGGCGAATTCTAACCGGATCACTTTTTACAAAAACAGGGACCTCATTCTCAATATATATTGCTGTTTCGAGACCTCTTTTATGTGCTTCCAGGGCTATCATGTCCACTGCATTTTCAGCCATCTGATAGAGGTCAAAGTCGATCTCCTCCAGAGAAAGTTTTCCAGCCTCAATTTTGGAAAAATCCAGAATATCGTTAATAAGACTAAGAAGAACATCAGCGGAATATTCTATCTGTTCAGAATATTCCTGCTGCTCTTTATCAAGCTTTGTTTCCCCCATAAGTTCCGACATTCCAATTATTGTGTGAATAGGTGTTCGAATCTCATGACTCATATTTGCAAGAAAGTCAGATTTTGTTTGTGATGATCTTTCTGCTTCGCCCTTTTCTTTTTGTAAACGCAGTTCATAAGCCCTCTGGGCTGTAATATCTTCTATAAATGCAGCGACATACCAGTTTGCTTTGCCATCTGATTGTACAGAAGAAACTCTAAATCTGAACCATTCATCAACATTATTATAATTTTCGTAGCGGTAATCTTCTGAAAAAGATGTTTTTACTCCACTAATCAGGTCATTAAAATCACTTATATATTTTTCCCGGTCATCAGAATGTATAATCAGTTTAAAATCATAACCTTTAACTTCACTTACATTGGGAATAAGAGATCTAAATACTTTATTACTAAAACGGATATTTCCATTTCGTCCAAGGATAACTACTCCGACTGGAGATTCAATAATTATTTTCTTAAAAAGTTCGTTTACACTCATATTATTTTTAGAAAGTACTGCTTAATATTTCAACAGCTTTTTTCTGCAGCCCCTCCGGGTTAAGTGGTTTAGTCATATAACTTTTAATGCCCAGACTTATTGCTTTTGTAATTGTTTCTTTCTGAGAAAGGGCAGACAGAACAATAATTGGGAGTTTTTTATTTTGTTTTTTTAAAAATTCCAATACCTGGAATCCTGTTAGTACAGGCATCATTAAATCCAGGAATATAAGGTCAAATTTTGTTGTATTTTCGGCAAGTAGAAACTCTTTACCGTTTTCAAATGTTTGCAGTTCCCATGATGTTTCAGAAAAAACAGTTTTAATTAATTCTCGTATAATCATGTCATCATCTACAATGGCAACTACAGCTTTGCTCTGGAATATACTGTTGGTACTATCCTGTTTTTCAATTTTCCCTCTTTCATGACCCATTTGAACAGTTTCTGTTCCTTCTACTATCTGTGCACTTGAAGTTAGTAGTTTGTCATGAACAACTTCATCATGAGCAAATTCATCCGGCTTAATTCCAAGTAAATTATCCATAGCTTCGGGAAGATTATCTGCAATGGGAATTGATGAGTAGTCCGTTGTCCCAAGATAATTAATTATCTCTTTTGAGCTGGTTAAGATTTGAATCATTCGGGAGTTTGTTTGAGCATTTTCCTGTATTACTTCTATAAGTCGCCGAAGCTTTGGTCGGGCATTTTCCGGGAATTCAATACTTGTCATCATTAAAAGTATTTTTGGTCTTGACACATCATACAGATGGAGTAATTCTATTAACTTATACTTTAGGAGTTCAACTTTTTCGGTATTAAGTCCCTGTGCAATCTCAATAAACAGCATATCCTCATTAAAATGAGATTCCAGTATACAAGGAGTCTTATCCACTTTTATTTCAATACCAATAAATTCAGATATTGTTTTTAGAAGATCATCCATATTTATTGGTTTAGAGAGTATTTTTTTTACATTTGCACTTGCCATTTCCACTACGTTATGCTGATCAACTTTATTTGCTATCATTATAGCAGGTATTGGAGCAGTATTTTTATTGGTTTTTTTATCGGCAAGAACTTCCATACTGCTTTTCCTACTAAGCATATAGTCCATAATTACCAGGTCAGGCATCTCGTTTCGCATTTTTATGAAACCATCCAGACCATTTAATCCCAGGTGAACTTCTATGTTATAATCTTCCAGTTTCTTACTTAGGTAGTTCCTAAAAAGAGATGAATCACCAATTATAAGTACTTTTTTCATTCTTAACCTCTCTGAATTATTTTTTTATTATCACCCTTATTTTAAAAATAATCAAATAAAATTTAATTAAATTATATAAGAAGTACTTTTAAAGTACTAAATACTGAACACTTCAAATAGTTTTTTTGGGTTGATTTTGTAATTATGATGTTGTATTTGTATTAGCAGGTTTATTTTCCCAGGGAGTTAAAAATGAAATTAACAAGATCTGCAGGTATTCTGCTTCATCCAAGTTCTCTTCCATCGGACTATTGTATTGGAGAGCTGGGTTCCTATGCATTCAAGTTTGTTGATTATCTTGTTCAGTGTGGAGTGCACCTTTGGCAAATATTACCTCTTGGACCTACAGGCTATGGGAATTCTCCATATGCAGCACTTTCTACTTTTGCAGGAAATCCTTATCTGATAAGCCTTGAGACAATATATGCAGATGGGTATTTATCAGAAGAAGATTTGTCTTCGTATCCCGGTGCAGATTCAGGACAAGTGGATTATAATCTGGTTTCATCCTGGAAACTGCCGCTTCTGGAAAAGGCAGCTCAAAATTTTCTAAATGATAAAAATAATCCAAAAAAAAATGAATATGACAGTTTCTGTACTGAAAATTCAGATTGGCTGGATGATTTTTCCCTGTTTATTGTTATTAAAGAATATTATGATGCAAAGGCGGATATAGAAAAGGCTACAGATTCCCGATGGAACTATTACTGGGATAAAAAAATTATTCTTAAAGACAGAAAGGTAGTAGATGCATGGGTAACAAGGTACAAAAGTGAAATTGAGATAAAAAAAGTATTGCAGTATTTATTTTACAGTCAATGGATAAATCTAAAAAAATATGCCAATGACCAGGGCATTAAAATTATCGGCGATATCCCAATCTATGTAGCAGCATGCAGTTCTGATCTTTGGAGTAACAGAAAAATGTTTCATGTTGATAATAATGGGCATCAGACTGTTGTTGCGGGAGTACCCCCCGACTATTTCAGTAAAACAGGTCAGCTCTGGGGCAATCCAATTTATAAATGGAATGAGCATGAAGCGGAAGGCTTTTTATGGTGGACGAAACGTATTGAGGGAATGCTTAAACTTGTAGATATAGTACGTATAGATCATTTTATTGGACTTGAAGCTTACTGGGAGGTTCCTGCAGATGCTCCTACAGCAGAAACCGGCAGATGGGTTAAGGCTCCGGGCAAAAAACTTTTTAAGGTATTGCAGAATAAGCTGGGCTCACT
>JALTGJ010000163.1 GCA_027077185.1 Spirochaetales bacterium
GAGTTTCAATTGCTCAGGTTTTATTAACCCGGGAAGTATTTTCCAACCGGATAACTTTTTTAAATCTTAGAAACTCAGTTGAAACACTTCTTTCTCTTGGAATCATTCCAGTTTTTAATGAGAATGATTGTGTTTCTACCGATGAAATTGGTTCTGCGTTTGGAGATAATGACCGGCTTAGTGCACTTATTGCCAGCAAGGTTGATGCTGGTTTACTTATAATACTTACAGATATTGATGGTCTTTATAATTCTGATCCAAGGGAAAACCCTGATGCTGTTCTTATATCGAGTGTTAAAGAAATTACCGAGGATATTCTGTCCTTTGCCGGGTCTGAGGGCAGTGAATTCTCTACAGGGGGAATGAAAACAAAACTTCAGGCAGTAGGTATAGCATCCAGTGCAGGATGCAGGACAATACTGGCTCATGGGAAAAAACCGAATATTTTAAGTCGATTACTGGATGGTGAAGATGAGGGCACGGTTTTTTTAGGGGGAAATAAACTATCTGCAAGGTCAAGATGGATATTAAACAGTGTTCCTCACGGTAGTATAAAAATTGATGATGGTGCTATAAAGGCCTTGCGTCATAAGAAGAGTCTGCTTCCTGCCGGAATAATTTCTATTGAGGGTGTTTTTAACAAAGGTGAAGTAGTTTCCATTAATGGAATGGCAAATGCTGTTAGTAATTTTAACAGTACTGAAATTGAAAATATAATAGGGCATCATACCAAAGATATTTCATCCCTTCTTGGTGAGGGGAGAAGAGATGTTATTGCCAGACCAGAAGATATAGTGTTTTTTTAGCGCAAAAAGCTTCTCAATAAAAAATGTTGTTAGCCGATAGGAGAAGATATGAGTACAACAGTTTTTATAAATGCCGTAAAGCTGACAAAATATGCGTTTATGGAGCTCCCCGGTGGAACAACAGCTTTTCAGTCAGTTGTAAATGTAACTAAAAAATTACCTGATGTAGATGACATCGTTGTAATTGCAGATAAAGATTTTTCTCCAAAAGGGGATTTTAGAATAGTTGGTATTTCCGGATCCAATATTAATGATCTTATTAAAATATTTAAAGACGAAATTGGGGAATCTGAAAACATTTTTTATCTGTATGGAGATACACCATTAATTGATACCGGACTTTCGGTAAGAATGTATAATAATCATAATAAATATCATGCTTCCTATACTTTTGCAGACGGCTACCCTTATGGTCTTGCACCTGAGATCCTGAAAAAATCTGTTTTGAACCAGCTTGGAACACTTTCAGAAAAAAACAGTATTAAAATTGGCAGACAGTCTGTTTTTGAACTTATTCAGAAAGATATAAATTCTTTTGATATTGAGACAGAAATATCAAAAATTGATCAGCGAATGCTTAGAGTCTCATTAGCTGCGGATACCATGCGTAATTTTAACCAGTTAAAAAGGTTGATGGTGAATCTGGAAACAGGTAGTGGTTTTACCGAGGATTCGATTGTAAATTTGCTGGAAAATAAACAGGAATTGTTAAGGATGGAACCTGCATTTATTAATGTTCAAATATGTGGAGCCTGTCCACAGTCCTGTTCATATTGCCCCTATCCTAAAGTTGCAGGGGACGTTTTAAAAATTAAAAAAGAAATGTCCTTAGATCAGTGGAAAATTATTCTGGAAAAAGTAAAAGCTTTTAGCGATGATGCTGTGTTTAGTATTTCTATGTGGGGAGAACCTTCTCTTCATACAAATATTATAGGTATAATCAATACACTTCTTGAATATGAAAATTTTACATTGATAATAGAAACCTCCGGGATTGGATGGAAGAGTGATATTCTGGAAACTTTGGCAGAAACAGCAGATGGTAGAATTGACTGGATACTTTCCCTGGACGCCCAGAACCCCGAGTCATACCGACAGCTTAGAGGAGAGGGCTGGGAAGAAGCAAACGCTACTGCATTGTTGCTCAAAAAACTTTTTCCCGAAAATTTATATATTCAATCTGTTAGAATGAAGGATCAGGAAGAGTTCCTTGAAAAATTTTACAGATCATGGAAAGAAAAGGGATTTAAGGTAATTATTCAGAAGTATGATAGTTTTTGTGGAACTCTCCAGGATTTAAGAGTAACAGATCTTTCTCCTGTAAATCGATTTCCCTGCTGGCATTTAAAAAGGGATTTAAATATACTCCTTGATGGGCGGGTTCCCCTATGCCGGGAAGATATAAAAGCCGATTATCTTAAGGGGAATATTTTTACAGATGAACTTCCTGAAATATGGGAAAGAGGTAAGAGTGTATACCTTAATCATCTGGACAGGAAATATCTGGAAATATGCAGGGGATGTGATGAATACTATACCTACAACTTCTAAGAATCCACGTATTCCCTATACAATAGTTGGTGGAAGAAAAAGTGATAAAAATTTGAGTTTGTCTCCAGTCCTTAGTGTTCTTGTTCTTAACAGAGGAGGCCGACCCTATAAGGCTGAATATCTTAAACATCTGGAATCTCTGGGTGATGTAGAAATCTTGTCTGTACAGGGACCTGTCTCTACATACGATGTTGAAGCCCTTGCTCTTAGATTCCCCCAGGTAAAGTTTTTGATTCTGGGAAAAAGTACTACTCCCGGAGAACAGATCAATATTGGAATTATGGAAACATCAGGAAGATATGTTATGGTCTTCTGGGATGATATGCGTCCCGGTTACAGATTTACTCAAAAGTTTTTAAATCAAATAGATAAAACAGAAGAATTATGTACTGTAGCAATATTACAGAGTACTAAATATGAGACCGTACCTTCTTTAATGGCTCCATCTTTTTATGGTAACAGATTGAAAATGATCTCTCTTATGCCGACGGCTAATGGAGTGGAAAGTCTTTTCCCTTTTGATTATTCCGGAATCTATAATAAAGAAAAATTTCTTATTAGCGGAGGATTTGATATAAACATTAACAACCAGTATTGGCAGAAACTTGATTTTGGATTCCGGGTTCATATGTGGGGAGAATCCATAAAATTTAATACTGGATTAAAGATGGAATATCTTATTGAACAGATTGCTGAAGATACTACACCGGATGACAATTATAAAATGTTCTACCTGAAAAATTTGGTATTGCGGTTTTCAGGAGACAGTGCCTATATCAGCTGGAATAAATTTTTCCAATATTTTATTAAATCCGGGGTTGGACTTTTAACAGCTGTAAAGGAATTTAAAGCAGCCAGGAACTGGGTGGATATTAACAAATTCCGATTTATCTGCGACGCAAGGCAAATTACAGAACTTTGGGAGGTAAAAGAATCATGAAAGGATTGTTTTTACAGGTGCGTTTGGATTCTTCCAGGTTACCCGGGAAGGCTCTTCTTCCTCTGGGGTCTCTTACTGTAATAGAACAGGCTATGCAAAGCCTGAAAATGGTAAATGCAGATATATTTGCAATATTGACGGATTCTTCCAGTGCTTCGCAATTAGAGCCTCTTTCAAAAAAGTGGGGATTCGAATTATTTATTGGTAATAAAGACAATGTTCTTAAAAGATATGCAGATGCCATAGAATATTTCTCTGTATCAACTGTAATACGTGCAACAGGAGATAATCCTTTAGTTTCGGGAATACTTGCAAATAAAATATTAGAGTATCATTATCAAAAACGGGCTGATTACAGTGGTTTTACTGGGATCCCACTGGGAACCGGAGTTGAAATACTTAATGCCGAAGCTGTTCTGGAAGCAAATAGCTTGTCTGATAATGCTTATGAAAGGGAACATGTAAGTCCATATTTATATTTTAGAGAAAATGAGTTTTTAATAAACAGAGTTCCTTCTCCTGCTGAATACTATTGTCCTGATGGAAGAGTAACTCTTGATACTGAAGATGATTATTATAAGATTAAAAAAATATACAGAGAAAATTACCATGGACAGCCCATTGAAATTCAGCAACTAGTATCATGGCTTAGAATAAATATAAATGACCCATACTATGCAATGGCTCTTTAATGTATGGGGAATAATTCATATCTTCTGGTTCCTTCATGTGTAGATGGAAATGGAACCGGCCATCTAAGGCGAATTATTAATTTATATAATAATATAAAAAAAAAATCTGATGCTATTGTATATATACC
>JALTGJ010000164.1 GCA_027077185.1 Spirochaetales bacterium
TATACGTATAAACATGATAAAACAGGGTTGGAACTTTTTCACCTGTTGAATGATGATACTGAGAACCTTTTTTCATTTTCTTTTCGAACCCCTGCTTCTGATAATTCAGGAGTTGCACATATTCTCGAACACTCAGTTCTTTCCGGTTCCAGAAAATATCCTGTAAAGGATCCTTTTATGGCATTGATGAAGGGGAGTATGAATACTTTTTTAAATGCAATGACTTATCCTGATAAAACTGTTTATCCTGCTGCCTCACCAGTTGAAAAGGATTATTTTAATATGATGAGTGTTTACGCAGATGCAGTTTTTTTTCCATTATTGAAAAAAGAGGTTTTTCATCAGGAAGGTCACCGGCTTGAATACGATGAAAACGGAAAGCTTAAAATTGTGGGTATAGTATTTAACGAAATGAAGGGTGCTTATTCTGATCATGATTCAATTGTTGCGGAATGGTGTTACAGGTCATTACTTCCCGATACTCAATATAAATACGATTCAGGTGGTGAACCCGAGTTTATTCCAGATTTGAGTTATAATCAGTTTAAAGAATATCATGAAACATACTATCACCCGTCAAATTGCAGAATCTTTTTATATGGGAATATACCTACAGAAAAACAGCTTAAATTTTTGGAAGATGAATATCTGAATAAATTTACTTTTAGAAAAGTAGATGCAGAAATAAAAGAACAAAGTCGTTGGGATAAGCCTTCCTTTGTAGAGAAAACAAGTCCGCAAATGGAAAATGATGATTCTTCCAGCAAGACAACAATAGTTGTAAACTGGCTTCTGAACGATATAGGTAATCCTTTGGATCTTATCAGTCTTGAAGTTTTAAGTGAAATTTTACTGGCAAATTCAGGATCACCTCTATATAAAGCAATTGTCGATTCCAGTTTGGGAGAAGATATATCTCCTGTGAGCGGTCTTGAAACTGATGTCAGAGAACTTATTTTTTCAGTGGGTATAAGAGGAACCGATCCTGATAATAGAATTGATTTTGAAACTCTTATTGATAATGAACTAACAAAATTATCAACGAAAGGAATACTGCCTGACATTATAAAAGGTGCTCTTAAGAGGGTAGAATTTAGAAACAGGGAAATAAAGGGAGGTGCTCCTTTTGGTCTCAGGTTAATGGGAAAATCTCTAAGAGGATGGCTTCATGGTTATAGCCCCGAAACAACATTGGAATTTACCAAATGGATGGAATTACTTAAAAAAAATGTTGATGAGGACAGTAGATACTTTGAAAAACTTATAAAAAAATATTTTGTTTTAAATATGCATCGTGCGACTGTAATTGTCAGGCCGGATGCTGAACATACAGTTAAGCAGGAAGAAGCCCTTAATTTGAGGATTGACAAAATTGTCAGCTCTTTGGATGAAAAAGCTGTGGAGCAGATAAAATTGGAAAATACTGCTCTCCGTGTATTTCAGAATACTGCTGACAGTGATGAAGATATTTTAAATATACCCTCTCTTACTATGGAGGATCTTCCGGATGATATAAATTATATAGATACAAAACTTACCCATATAGATAATATTCCTGTTTTTAGCCATAATCTTTTTACAAATGGAATTGATTATGTTGATTTTAGTTTTGATATACAGGGCGTAAGCAGTGATGAGAGTCTCTATTTGCCGCTGCTTACAAAAATGGTAAGCTCCGGATCTCTTCCTGATATCCCTTATGATGAGCTTGCACAAATATTGACACTTTATACCGGTGGGTTTGGTTCTTTTCTGGAATCTGCCTCTATTCATCCTTCCAGGGAAGTAATTAGAGATTCAGTTTTTTTTAGGGTAAAATTTCTTGAATCAGATTATAAAAAAGCACTTGATTTGGTTTTACGACTATTTATTGAAAGTATGGTTTCTGAAGAAAAACGGCTGAAAGACGTATTAACCGAAATGAAAAATGATTATACCTCAGCTATAATTCCCTCTGGTAATGCTTTTGCCAATCTTAGAGCCGGCAGCAGGTTTAGTGAGACTCTCAGAAGGGAAGAAGGCTGGAGAGGGATTGAGCAACTGCTGTTTATTAACAAATTGAATGAAAATACTGATTCTAAGAATTTGGCAAAAATTGGAAATATATTGGAGAGCCTCAGGCTAAAAGTGCTGAATAGTTATCTTCTTAGTCTTAATATAACAGCTGCGGGTTCTGAAATTTCTAAAGTTCATAATTATCTTAAAGAAATAGTAGTTAATTTGCCAATGGGCGATCGGCAGATAAATAGTTGCAATCAAAATAGCGGTATTAATTTTCTGGAAAAGGAATCATTAATTATACCTGCTCCGGTATCTTATATTGCCCAGACTTTTAGATCTTCTTATATTGAATCCAAAGATTATGGATCAGAGCTGCTGTTGTCGCAAATTCTTAGAACAGACTATCTTTGGGAGAATGTACGCATGAAGGGAGGAGCCTATGGTGCTTCAGCCTCAGCCAATGGGATGGAAGGTATTTTTAGTTTTTCATCTTACAGGGATCCTAATATTGAAAAGACTATTTTAGCCTTTAGAGAGGGATTAAAAATGCTTGTTAAAGAAGGGATCAGCAGAGAATCCCTTGAAAAAGCTATTATTACCATTGTAGGGAAAGATGTACGGCCTCAATCCCCTGGAGAGAAAAGTATTATAGGTTTTATAAGGAAACTATACAATATTACCGATAATATGAGAATGTCCAGGAGAAAATCTATAATGGAGGCTACAACTGCTTCTGTTGGTCTTGCTGCTGAGAGACTGCTTGATGGAATGTCGGAATCGTCAATTGTTGTAATGGCAGGTAAGAAAGAACTTGAAATATCAGCATCATCATTAAAAGGTATTCTGGATAATAGTATAACTTTGCCTTTATAATGGAGAATTAATGTCTAATAGTAATGATAATCTTCTGGAGAAATATAAGAACCTTGCTTCCTGGCAGGAGAAGAAAATTCTTGAGGGGAAAAGAGAAATAGAAGATTTTAAAATTTTATATGAGAATATTGTTGAGCATAGTACTATTAATGAAGAGCAGCTGGAAAAAGCTAATGTTGAGATGAAAGAGCTTCTTAATTCCATGAAAAAATATTTATCTCCCCAACTTTATAATTCTATCATTAAGGCACCGTCAAAAATTCTGAATCAATCCTATGAAAGAAAAAAACTTACAATTTTCTTTTCTGATATTGTAGGTTTCACCCAAATTACAGATATGATAGAACCGGAAGCATTATCAAGTCTTTTAAATGAGTATCTAAATGAAATGTCAAAGATTGCTGTAAAATACGGGGGTACAATTGATAAATTTATTGGAGATGCTATAATGATTTTTTTTGGAGATTCTGACAGTATGGATGAAATAAGTCAGGGGCAGAAGTGCATTCGTATGGCTTTTGAGATGATGAAAAAAACAGAGGCATTAAGTGAAGGGTGGTTGGAAAAGGGGTCTCCCAGTCACCTGAAGGTAAGAATGGGAATAAATACAGGTTTTTGTACTATTGGGAATTTTGGAAGTATTAATAGAATGGATTATACTATAATTGGAGGGCAGGTTAATATTGCTTCCCGGCTTGAGAAAATATCTGAAGAAAATTCCATTACAATTAGTAATTCAACATATAAACTGGTAAAAGATATTGTAGTAGCTGAACCACCTGTAAGTAAAACTGTTAAAGGGATAAATCATCCAATAGAAGTTTATAAACTAATTAGATTGAAAAATGAGAATGAACTGGCATTAAAAGGCTACTGTATAACAACTGAGAACGGCTTTGTTTTGAAACCGATTAATTTTGATGAAAGCTATACCTCAGAATCTGAGAAAAATATTATTACCCGCTCTTTGGAAATTGCCCTGGAGAATATCAGGAGAAAATAATTTCCACTTTTCCATAGAGTTTTTGAAAATTACTCAATGATTTAAGCTGCCATGGAACTTCTTTATTTCCTCTTATAGAAATATCTTTATCCAGTTTTCTCATTTTTATTATAAATAAACTTAAAGATGATATCCCTGAACTGTTTAGAAAACGAAGATCTTTCATGTCCAGTATTAATTGTAGCCCTGTTGTTTCATTTGCCGCTTTTGTCAGCAGATCAAATATTTCCCTG
>JALTGJ010000165.1 GCA_027077185.1 Spirochaetales bacterium
CAATGCAGAAAGATGATTTTTATTCACTTTTTAAAATTATGAACGGCAGAGAAGTTACTATTAGATTACTGGATGCTCCTTTACACGAGTTTCTTCCCCATAACAAAGATGAAATGCAGTCTTTTATTGAATTTATGAAAAATGAAAAAGATGCAAAAAATGTGACTGTAAAAGATATAAACTTGAGTATGGAGAATCTTAGAGAGTTTAATCCTATGCTTGGGCATAGAGGCTGTCGTGTTGCTGTTTCGTATCCGGAAATTTATGAAATGCAGATGGAAGCAATATTTGAAGCTTTATACAAGCTAAAAAGTGAAAAGGTAAAAGTTAAACCCGAAATTATGATCCCCCTTATAATGAACGAAGATGAACTTAAACTTATTATTTATGGTAAAAAAATTGAGGGACAAAGTTACAGAGGACTAAAACAGGTAGAACTTGATTTACGGAAAAAACTTAAGGGTCCATCAATTCCCTATAGATTTGGAACTATGATTGAACTTCCTGTTGCCGCCCTGGCCGCGGGAGAAATTGCTAGATACGCGGAGTTCTTTTCTTTTGGTACAAATGATCTTACTCAAACAACAATTGGTCTTTCCCGGGACGATTATACATCTTTTATGCCTGATTATACGTTATTTGATATAATAGACGGTAATCCGTTTATAAAATTGAATAAGCATGTCAAGGAACTTGTTGAATTTGCTGTAAGGCGGGGTTCTTTAACCAGACCCGGTCTGTCCAAAGGTTTGTGCGGAGAGCATGGGGCAGTACCGGAAAATATTAAATTCTGTATGAATGCCGGTCTTGATTATGTCTCATGCAGTGTTTTTTCTGTACCCATTGCTTTACTTGCTGTGGCTCAGGAAACTATAAAAGAAGAATAAACATATATTAACTCGTAGAGACGCCCTATAGGGCGTCTCTACGCCCGTTTTATCTACCATATACCAAAATTATTAACAGCATCGATTATTTTAGCAGTAGCTTTTCTTGCATCAGATTTTGGTACTCCTGCTTCTTTATTTAGACTTTCAGTAAAAAAAGTGGCTAATGATTCCAAAACATCAGGTAGGTTGTAAAAAACAAGAGAAAAATTAGCACCTACCGGTTTTTGTACTGTAAAAGCAGAGTATGTTATAACGGCTTTTTTACTTACCATTACCTTTGTCTGATTGCTGGAATTAAATATTTCAAGTTCAGAAAACCTTTGTGCAACTTTGTGTTTCATATCCCTAAGATACGGTTCTTCATATTTTTTTGAATATGTGGCTGGTTCTACCAGGATAAATAGTTTGTTACCATCAGTTTGAAAAGTAAGACCTTCTTCTGTTGCATAGATACTTTTAACACCATTATATGCAACTATCTCATAAATAGAATATTTAGTTCGTTCATTAAAAAAGGCCGAAACAACATAACCGCCTTCTTTAGGTAATTTACCATCTCTAAATGCCTGAAAAAGATCCAATGCTTTAATTGCCATTTTTTTCCCCCTAATATGAATTATAGTGAATAATTCCCTTAAATAGCAAGAAGATTTTGTGATGTCTATTGAATTGGTCTGTTTTTGGCTTTTGCGCCAGCTCTACTATCTTGTGATAGAGAAGAGCTTCTATTAAAGTTCTAATTGTAAGATAGCGCAAAAGACTCTGCAAGAAATTTATTTATTTTTATACTCAGCTGCTCTGGAGAAAAATTGTTCTGCATAATCTTCCAGACCTTTTTCTTTATAAATAATAGCTATATTGTTATAAATTCTCCAATCATTTGAACTTTTATTCAATGCAGATCGAAAAATATCTAAAGCTGTATCAAGTTGTTTGTTTTTAAAACATAAAACACCTTTAATTAGTTTTAGATTTGTTGATGGATGTTTTAAGTATCCCAGAGCGTTATCTATAAGTTCTATGGCAGTTTCAGTTTTACCACTATGGTCAAGACAATAAATAAGAGACTGAAGAATATTTTCATTTTTTGGGGTTTTTACCAGAACCTGTCTGTATGTCATAATTGCAGAGCTCCAGTTTTTTGTAAATCTGTAGGAGTTTGCAAGAATACGCAGTAACTTATATTTATTTTCTGTAGATGGAAGCATAAGTAAAACTTGCTTAATGGTTTCTTTATAATTTCCGGATTTATAAAGAATATAAATATATTCGATGTTTTTATCAGGGTCAAAGCTTATATTAAGGTATGACTTATAGGTTTCCAGTAGCTTATTATGTTCTTCTGAATTTTTGTAATACGCTATTAGATTTAAATAAGCATCTGTAAAATCTTTGTTTACTTTAATTGATTTTAAAAACCACTTTTCAGCAAGTTCCTTAAAATCAGCTTTTATGTATTCTTCTCCCAATGAATTGAACAAATAGCAATCAGGTTCGGATTTTCTAATTTCTTCCTGAATAGCTGGTATGGTTATTTCGGTATCGTAGTCAGCCCTGCACATGCAGAGTGTTTTGTAATATGAACTTATAGAATTGCCGGGGTCACTTATATCAATTTTATTCAGTTCTGCAATCATTGCAGAATAATCCTCTTTTATCCACAGGGTAAGTGCTAACCCATAGCGGCCTTCTAGTCTGGTTCTGTCCAGTTTTATTGCAATATTATAATGATTTTCAGCTATTTCAAGTTTATCCAAAGCTCTGTTGGCCTCACCTAATAGCAGGTGAAGATCTATGTTGCTATTATCCTCATGTAAGGCCATATTTGCATAATATACAGCCTTATGGAATTTTTTATCGTTAAAAAACTGGTAAGCTAAATAAATATTTTCATCTATTTCCGGTTCGATATTTAATTTTTGAAGTTCTTCAACAGCCAGTGAACTGTTCCCTGTTTTATGAAGAAGAACTGCACGCCTGTAGAGCAATAGTTTATCAGAAGGTGAAAATTCCAGTGCCTTTTCGTAGTAATCCAGTGCTTTACTATAATTATTATAGTATCTTTCTATCATACCCATATAGATATAAGGCAGAATACTATCAAAGTTTTTACTAATTAGAAAAGAGAACATCTGTGAAGCCATATCATAATTTCCCAATTTGAAATTATTTACAGATCTTACGAATAATGTACCTAAATATATTTTATAAATTCCTGTTTCTCCGGAAGATAATTCAGCCGCTTTTTGAAGATAAGGAAGTGCTATATCCGATCTTCCTGATTTAAGGTAGGCAATTCCAAGAAATCCATTGGCATGCATTGATTCAGGACGGGATTCAACAGCAAATTTAAGGTATTTAACAGCATTCTTTGCAAAATTCAGACTTAAAAGAGATCTTCCCAGGAAAAAATTACCCGATGGAGAATTGGGTACAAGGGTAAGGTAATGGTTCAAAAACTGTACTGCTTCCGGTAATCTGCTAAGGCTGTGATAACTTCTACCCAGAAACAGATATGCTTCCGGTATTTCAGATGTTTCTTTGGTTATATTTAAAAATATTTTGGAAGCTTCAAAATATTTTCGTTTTTTCCCCAAATTTACTGCTTTATTGAAATCTATTTTTAATTGTTTTATATCCACAGTTACATTTAACTATTTTTTTACGTTTTCATCAATAAGAAAAATGCAAGACAGGTCGGAGAATCATCATTGTGGCTTTGACAAAAGCTTCTAAATCTGAAATTATTAGACAATACCGTTTATAAAAGAAATAATAAAAGGGCTATTGTCTTTTATAAAGGTCAATATCATTTTTATAGGAGATATGAATGCATTTAGTAGTTATAGGTGCCCAGTGGGGAGATGAAGGTAAGGGGAAAATTGTTGATTATCTGTCAGATGAGGCAGATTTAGTTGTTCGTTTTTCCGGTGGGGCAAATGCAGGCCACACAATTGTTACCGGAGATATTACTTATAAATTACATTTAATTCCATCGGGAATTATTTATCCTGCAACAAAAGTTGTTCTGGGCACCGGTATGGTTATAGATCCCCAGTCTCTGTTTAATGAACTTGACACTATTACAAGCCAGGGTGTTGACTGGAAAAACAGGGTGTTTATTTCTGACAGAGCACATTTGGTTTTGCCTTCCTACAAGCAAATGGATCTGGATCTGGAAAAAGCCAGGAGATCTCCTATAGGAACTACAGGAAGGG
>JALTGJ010000166.1 GCA_027077185.1 Spirochaetales bacterium
TTGTAGCCGATAAATGGTACATAGAGAAATTTACCACCAATTCCTATTCCCAGATTATTGAACCGTGTTGTATATACAAGGCCTTCAATATTTGTATCTGCAATCCAGTTATTGTGATTAAGGGTAAGTTCTGTATAGTCAAGTAATGAACTTCCAGCTGGGTTTGACTCTATAAATCCAGAATCTGATGAAACTGCAGTATATGCAGTTCCCATCCCCTCATATAAACCTCCCATAGGGACCAGAAGTGTTGGAAAAGCTGTTAAACCTGTGTTTTTGTCTGAAAAAAATGGTAAACTTGAAAGACTGGTAAATGATGAATAAAAATCGGCCAAATCAGCTGCAAATATCAAGAATGGAAGGAGGCAGAAAAATATGATCAAAAGTATTCTCTTCATTGTTTATAGTATACTACAAAGAAATCGCTTTATCTATAAGTTTTTAACCTCTAACACTATATATTGATAAGACTTAGTCATAAAAATGCCGAAAATAGGGTACATCGGGGTATATTGTTTTAGTGTATTTAAATCGTAACGGAAAAGCCTTAACTTTAATAATCTTAATTATTTTGCTGTCTGCACTAAATCTGTATGCAGGTGGGCAAACTGAAGATAAAATGCCCCAGGCTCTCGAACTTATAGATCAAAGGCAGTACAATAAAGCTATACTGGTTTTGACAGAAATTATGAAAACAAATCCTGATCAGTTTACTGAAGCTCAAAAACTTATTCGAAAAATTAGCACTGCCAGAGATAAATATAACAGTTTATACGACAAATTGATTACTCTCCTTGATCCTCCCCCAGGTGAGGATATTGATCAGGATGCTGCATACGCTATTATAAGGGATATGGAAGCTATTGACAGCAATCCAAATAAGGCTGCTGTTGCCGCATTTGCCCAGGCTAAAAAGTCAATTGTTTTTGCTGTAGATGATAGAACTTATGCAAATATTATGAATGATGCTGCTGCATTGATCCAGGCAAACAAATATACAGAGGCAATAAAAACATATTTTAAAGGATTTGAACTTCACAAGGATTTATTTATAGAAAGGAATTATGGTAATATTGTAGCGGATCAAATAAATATATATCAAAATGAGATTTTAACAGCAGCTAAGGATTTTTTAAGTTCTTATGACCAGGTTGCAACTGCTGCAAAATTATATTCAGATATTATTGGGGCTGGTGATATTTCAAAAATAGAACTTGGATATTCTAACTACTCAAAAGTTATGCTTGCTACCGGAAATAAATGGAGAATAATGAAGGCAAATGCCGAAAAACTTGAGTTATTAAAAAAATCCACACAAAGGGATGATGAGTCTGATATTCCTTATATTTCAGTTAAACGTGTCTTAACGGTTGGTCGTTCAGATTCTGATATACAGGAAGGAATAGCAGGCGTCGTAAGCTCTGTATGGGATAGTAATCAGAATGTTGTTTCTTCTCCGCTTCTGGCATTGATGGAAAAAAATTACAGATCCTCTGTTGATAGTTTTGAAGCTTCTGAATTTTCTAAATCCAGAATATCTTTTGCGAATACAGTTAGACTTTCTGTAGTTGCAGCGGATGTTTTGAAGCTTAGAGGTGATAAGCTGTATTTGGATAATAATTATACTTTTAAAGATAAAGGGTTAAATTATTTGACAAAAGAGTTACCTTTCTATCTATTAGCACAAACAGTAGGAAATGCCGGCCCTGTATATACAGATATGTCCCTTACTTCAGAAAATTTGAATTCACTTGTAAAATCAATTGAAGCTGCTTCCACTGTAGATTCAATAGAAGAAATTTTAAAAAAACTTAAAGGTGTTGATTCCTCTTTAATTAAGAGTAATTCTGATATGTTAATTATTTCAGAAAAGGAATCATCTTTACAAAATATTGGCTATAATCTTGTAAAAATTACAAATATTTTTAATGAACTAAAAAAGAACCAGTCTGACCTTAGTACTAATATATTTAATGCAGAAGTAAGAGCAGAAGAACGAATACTTATTATTAAAATTGCACCGGAAAAAGTGCTTATTGAAAATGCAGCAGAAAGCATTACAAATGCTTCGAAGTATATTGAAGGAGTAGATGAACTTATAGATGGTAATACCTTAAATGTAAAAAGACCTGATTCAGCAACTCGAATTCTTAATGATACTCTAACAGAACTTGACGACTCCTATAAGGAACTTGCAGTTATTAAAGCAAGCATTAAAGATAAAGATAAACCTATTCAGGACAGTTTGGCAGTTGTAAAACAAATGGAAACTGTAAGCGATTTTAGAAAACAAATTAATGATAAAAAACAGCAAATAAACCAGCTTTTGGGAAAAGCCAAAGTTTTAAATGATGAAGCTGATAATGCTTTTAGTCTGGGTAATCTTCGTCTGGACGAGTCCTATTCACGGTTTTACAGAAAAGACTACGACGGAGCAAGAAAGAAGTATTATGAAGCTGAATCACAATTTCTCAAGTCCCTTACATATAGAGAAGACCAATCTGTCCGGGATTTGCTTACTGGAGAACTGGCAAAATTGGACTCAGACATAACTATTGCCCTAAATAAACAAATTGTCCGGGAGGTAAGGGCATTAATAAACCGGGGTAAAAACTTTTATAATCTTCAGGAATTTATTAAAGCTGAGCAATCGTTCCAGCAGGCATCTGAAAGATATAAAGTAACAAATGATAATAAAAATCCGGAGATAGAAAACTGGCTGTTAAAAATAAAAAGAGCTTTGGAAGCTACCAGCGGCAGGGAAATTGCTCTGACTGATCCTCTTTATCCTGATATAATATCTATTTTAAATCTGGTTCAGGAAGAATTTGAAAAGGGTAAAAGCCTGTTGAAATCCGGTGATAAAGAAGCTGCGGATGTGCATTTTACTGAAGCTTTAAAAAATATAGAATTGGTAAAGGCTCCTTTTCCACGAAACTTTAAAGCCAGTGTAATGTATCTCCAGATTTTGGAATATACTCAGTCAGATGCATTCCAGAGCTTTTTCAAATCTATGTTTGATACAGCTGTTAAAAATATAAAAGTTGACCCAAAGCAGGCTGATGACGATCTTCTTGCCCTGTATGAAATTAACCCTGATTATCCGGGCATTAAATCTGCAGTTTATAATTCCGGTGTTGCAGCAGGAAGAATTATTCCTCCTCCAGCCAAAGTGGATATAAGAAGGGCTGTACAGTTGTATAAGCAGGCAAAGGCAATTGTAGATGCAGATAAGAGCTCTCAATTTCCAATAGCATTAGCCTATTTGGAAGAGGCAATTCAGATAAACAGCGATTATGATGCAGCTGCAGTGTTGATGGATAAAATCCGAACAAGTACAGGTGGTATCAGCCAGGTTGAAATGTCAATTTCAGATAGTCAGCAGCTTAGATATGCAGAATCATTATATATTGACGGAAGATATCTCGAAGCAAATATTATTATTAACCAGTTGTGGGAGAATCCAATTAACAGGAAAAGCTCTAAGCTTAATGATTTAAAGGGGAAGGTAGAAGCGAGACTTTGATAAAACATAGAATAATTCAACTGATATTATTTATAGTAACCGGACTATTACTATTCCTTCCTCCTTTAAATATTACAGGAGAGGAAATTTACTGGGAAAATCCGGAAATACTTATTAATCACAATGTATGGTTTCCTCTTACAGATTCCTCTCCTGGTATTAGTGTTATACTTTGGCAGCAATTTAATGATGTATCTGCAAATTCCACTAATTTGACTATTTCTATAATGGTTAAACGTGGAAACAGCAGCTGGGTTAGTCATGATGAAATACTCGGACCATTTCCCTTTATTGGGGATAAAGTATCTGTTTCTTCTCTTACAGTTAATAGAAATGGATTAATTTATATTGCATTATCCAATTCGGAAAAGGGTATTGTCATTTATGAATCTGATGATTTTGGAGAGACCTTTAAGTTGATAGGGACTCCAGGTGGTGGAGGTGTTACTACAGTTTCTCCTAAACTTTTTCAAACAGATAAGGGCTATTTTATTCTTTTTGTAACCCAGGCTGTTTCCTCTTCTGCCAATTCTTTTAATCAGGAAAGTTCCCTTGGAGTAACATATTCTGTTTCACC
>JALTGJ010000167.1 GCA_027077185.1 Spirochaetales bacterium
TTCTTGTTGTAGATAAGATAAGCGGCCTGCTAACTATTGCTACAGATAGGATAAAGGAAAATACTGCTCATTATCTGTTAAATAATTATGTCAAAAAAGGTATTGCAAAATCAAAAAACAGAGTATATATCGTGCATCGTCTGGATAGAGATACTTCAGGGATTCTTGTTTTTGCAAAGAGTGAATCTGTTAAATCTTATCTTCAGAATGAATGGAAGAATTTTAGTAAAAAATACTACGCTGTTGTTATTGGGACTCTGGATGAAAAAGAGGGGGTTATTAGCTCTTATCTGGTAGAAAATAAAATGCACAAAATGTATTCAACAAAAGATTCCAAAAAAGGAAAGCTGGCAAAAACAGGATATAAAGTTTTAAAGGAATCTTTGCAGTACAGTTTTCTCGAAATTGACCTTCTTACAGGCAGGAGAAATCAGATAAGGGTTCATTTTGCAGATAAAGGCTGCCCTGTAGCCGGAGATAGTTTGTATGGAATTAAAGACAGGCTTATTAAAAAACTTACACTTCATGCCGGATCTATAACAATTCGACATCCTCATACAAAAGAGAAAATGACTTTCAAAGCAAAAATTCCTGCTTATTTTGAATCACTCATAAGAACATCAGTTTAATTACTAAAAATTAAATCAAGATTTAATTCTGATGCAAGATCATTTAGCTCTTCCTTTAATTTTACAATAGACTGGTTTACTGGAATTTCGGCTTTCAATTTTAAATCAAATAAGGGAGCTCCGCAATGGGGCATTGGTTTCATCTGTGTATCGAGTGATTGAATACAGACACTATGCTCTTTAAGTATATGAACAAAACTCTGTATTATACCAGGGTGATCCATAGATATTACTTCAAAGTTTAGAGGCAATTGGCCCTCTATTTTTAAAGAATCAGGACTATCAGCTTCATGAAGCGTCGTTTTAAGTCCCAGTTTGTTTAAACTGTCAATATCATCTTTTATTTTTTGCAATCCCTCTTCTGAACAGGAAAATAAACACATTATTGAGAATCTTCCTCCCAGAATTACCATTCGGCTATCTTCTACATTTGTATTTTTTTTCAATAAATAAGAAGATACATCATCAACTATTCCCAGCCTATTCTTTCCAACTGCACACAAAATCATATATTTATTCATAACATATGATAACTCTATTGATATAATATGTCAATAAAATGATAAAAATATTATTAATATAATTATACAGAATAATAATAGTAGAAAATATATAATAAAAGTATTTGTATGGTAAAAATTGAAGTAAGAGTAAGTAATTGTAATAATGATTTTATTGGATTAAGATAATAGTATTATACTTTTGAGATGTTTATTGACTTGACTGCACAGAGACTGGATTTTGGGGAGTTATTAAGTGGCATTTGTATCAGAACTATTTATTTGTAAGGTAAAGAAACAGGCCAGGATTGAAATTGAATCAGGATTGTTTGTAGAAAATTTTGGACTTAAAGGTGATGCCTATTCCAAATTTGGAATAGAAAAGCAGGTAACGATTTTTTTTGATGAAAGTAGAGATTTACTGGATAAAGAGCCCTATTCCGGTCTCTGTTTTTCCAGATTTTTAGAAACTCTAAGAATAGCAGAGATGAATGCTGATAAATTAGCAGCAGGAACAATAATACAAATAGGTGAGGCTGTTTTTTCTATAAGTAAGAAGAAAAAGAAATGCTATCCTGAATGCAGAATTATTCAGGATAACAGAGTATGTTCATTATCTCGAGATGTCAGGTTTAGCAAGGTAATCAAATCCGGAAAGGTCTGTAAAGGGGATAAGATTAAAATACTAAGCTTATATTAACTAATCCATATCTCCCATTTCGATTGCAACATTTTGTTCTGAACCTGTGGAAGGATCCAGTGTTAATGTAAAGGAATAGGTATCGTTGTTTTCATCTACTGCCATCACATCATAATCTACAGCATCATCACCTATTGGAATCAGCAAACTAAGGTAATCTCCGGGTATAATGGTAGTCGCTTCATCCAGAAGATCCACTCCGTACATATTGGAGTCTGCAGGCGAAATAAACATGTAATAAATTTCGGTTTGAATTTGATTATCTATTTCAAGAGTAATAAAGTTAAAATCCGGGCTTTCTTCGGACATATCCTTTTTTGAGAAAGCTATTGTCTCTTCTGTACCATCACAGATTGTATAATCATAAATTGACAGTGCTTCACCATTACTGTTTATTGCCAAAATATCAAAATCATCACAGTCATCAGGATAATAGATGTAAAAACCTAAATCAGCTCTTGATTCAAGAATTCTTTCTGAGTTTAAAATTTCCGGTCCCCAGTAATCACTGTCTCCGGGTGAAAGAAAAATATACTCAATATCAGTGCTTGTTCCATTAAAAAATACTACATTATTTAACCATCCCGGGTCAAAAGCAAATATGAGTACAGGTAAAATTAGTAGAAATAATACAAACGATATTTTTTTCATAGGTCACTCCTTAAATTATATGTATGAGTTTATATCCTAAATAAAAAAAATCAAGCAAAATAATCCTTAAATATAAAATTAAGAAACAGGGAATTGAATTGTCGTAGAAAAGTAATCATGTTATAGTGTTTTTATCATGAGAATACGATTAAAACTTTCAATAGTAGAATTAACTATGGCTTTCGGTTTTATTATAGCTATATCAATCTCCCTTTTCTATCTTAACTCAATGGTTAGGGTTAAAGATATGGAATTTCAGGCAGAAAGGGTAGTTTCCGGTCTTAACCGTTTTAGTAACAAAACAGAAGATCTGTTTGTAACAAATAAAAAATTATCTGTTCTTATGGATGACTGGTATAATTCAGTTTTAGATTTTGAAAACGAATTGAAATTACTAAAGGAATCAAAAGCTGTAAAAATTCTGGGTAAAGAAAGAATATCAGAGCTTTCAGAAGTTGAAAACTGGTGGAAGCAGGTTAGTGATTGGCAAGTTCAGCCTTTATTAAAATATATGCAGACAATGGTTTCCAACGGTTTTGATGAAAAATTTGGAGATAAGGGAATTCTTCAATCCTATTATGCTGGAACAAATAAGGATTCAGATCTGATTGGGCCGGTTTTGTCTTTAACAAATTACAAAAAAAATGTCCAGGAGAGTACTGTTAGTTTTGCAGAAAAGCAGAATAATTTTATTATTGGATTGAGAACACAGTCAGAACTATTTATTAAAAACAGCTTGCGAATTGTTATTGTTCTTGTCTTTGTTACAATAATTATATCTCTAATTGTTATCAATTTGTTTGCCCGTAGAATTTCAACTAGAATTGGTCTTGTTGATGATGCGGTTCAGACTTTGACAGGAGGAGACTTTTCCAAAAATTTAGAAATAAATTCCAAAGATGAATTTGAAGAGCTTGCAAATCATTATAATACTCTTAAAGGAGAGTTATGGAAGAAACTGGATTCTATTTTGGAGTTCATGCTACAGATAGGAGAAGGTCTATCAGAAGGGGTAGATATTAATAGTTCATTAAAAAGTATCCTTGATTCATTTGTAAAAAACACAACAGCTGATGCTGGTGCTGTATTCATGGTGGATGAGGACCAGCAGTTTATTGATCTTATTTCATTAAATGGTTTTTTCCCATGCCCCTTTGCTGTTCCTCAGGAGGTTTTAAAATCCAGGGAAGCACAGACGGATTATCTTAAAAGGCATCCTATTTCAGTTGGAAAAACTATAATTGGAAAAGCAATAAAATCAGGTAAAGGTGTTTATCTTAAGGAAGCTGGAAGAGATGAAATGCTGAGACAGAATAATTTAAAAGATTCAGTTCAGTATATTCATTCTATAGCTGTCGTACCGCTTATTATATCAAAGAGAGTTTTGGGAGCAGTTGCCCTTGTACGGACAAGTCCTGACATGCCATTTACCGACCTGGAATTTACCAATATGAAAACATTCGGAGATTATGCAGCATTGTCCATTGATAATATGTATAATTTTACCGAAGCTGTTCAGCTTAAAGAAATGCAGCGTGAACTTGCTATTGCATCGGATATTCAAAAAAATCTCCTACCCAGGAAACTTCCTGAGATTAAACGATATGATATCGCCGTTCATACTGAAGCTGCCAGAGCAATGAGTGGAGATTATTATGATATTTACAGGCTGGATAAAGAGAGGATCGCACTGGTTATATGTGATGTAGTAGGCAGGGGTGTTCCTGCTTCTCTTCTTATGGTAATGATTAGAACTGTTATACGATTCGTTTCTTCTCCAAAACGGGGTGCTGAAGATATTTTAAATGTTCTAAATAAAGGATTAACACGAAGAATTGGTACCGAACAGTATGCTACTATTAGTATAACTGTTATAAATGAGAAAACAGGGCAAATTGATTTTTCCAATGCCGGTCATAGTCCTTTACTCTACTATAGCGAAAATAAAAAGGAATTCAATCCCATTGATACAATGGGATTGCCTGTAGGTGTAGAAGCAAAAGAAACTTATCTTAAGAAAACAGTTGGAATGAACAGGAATGATATTTTTGTTCTTTATACTGATGGCCTTCCTGAGGCAAAAGGAATTGATGGATCTTTGTATTCCATAGAAAAATTGGAAAATCTTATTATTTCCAATAAGGAAAAAAGTTCTGAACAAATTATTGAGACAGTAAAGAATGATATGAAATTGTTCAAAGGATCGATGGATCTCCTTGATGATCAGACCCTTATAGTTGTAAAGGCCAAGTAAAGCCAACGATGATTCAGATATTAAAAACACTTGTAAATCAAGCTGGACTAATTGCAATTTTCGCTTTTGCAATTACTCAATCAAGAACAGTCAGGAGAATACTTACCCGGAAAAATAAAAGAAAGAGAGAACTTATAATAATAATTTTGCTTTTTGGGTCTCTGGGAATAGTCGGCACTTACATGGGAGTTCCTGTTCATGGTGCAATCGCTAATTCCAGAGTTGTCGGAGTCTTTGTTGCAGGACTTATTGGAGGCCCTTTAGTTGGTTTTTTGGCCGGTTTGATAGCAGGTTTTCATAGGTGGGTTATAGATATTGGTGGATTTACTGCTTTTGCATGTATGTTGTCTACAATCCTTGAAGGTCTTCTAGGTGGGTTTCTTAGTAAAAGAATGGCTATGGTGGAAGAAAAATTATTTTTTTCTATACTTGCCGGAGCAGCAGCAGAAATTATGCAGATGATAATTATTCTTTTAATTGTCAAACCATTTCATGAAGCTTTTGATCTTGTTAAAATTATTGCCATACCTATGATAGGAGCAAATGCTATTGCTATTGGAATTTTTATAGCAATAATTAATAGTATCAAAAAAGAAGAAGACTGGGTTGCTGCCAATCAGGCTGAAATTGTTCTTAGAATTGCAAGTAAAACAATACAGTATTTTAGACATGGTTTTAATTCTGTAACTGCCCAGGCTACAGCAAAAATTATTCTCGAAAATACAGACCTGTCCGCTGTTGCTTTTACCGATACCAAACAAATATTAGCCCATATTGGTAAAGGTTCTTTACATCATCCAATTGGAGGTGATTTCCAAACAGAGCTAACATTCAGGGCATTAAAGACTTCTAAAATTCAAATTGCAGAATCAAGAGAACAGATTAAATGTACAAATTCTCACTGTGAGCTTCAATCTGCTGTGGTTATAGCCATAAAGCAGGAAAAAGAAGTTATTGGTACATTAAAGCTGTATAGGGAGGAGAAAAATGCAATTTCATTAGTTGATATCAATTTGGCAAAAGGACTTGGATCTCTTTTTTCTACACAGATTGAACTGAGTATGATTGAGGAACAGGCCAAACTTCTTGATAGGGCAGAATTAAAGGCTTTGCAATCTCAAATTAACCCTCATTTTCTATTCAATGCTATTAATACCATTGTTTCACTTATACGGACAGATCCTGAAGCAGCAAGAACATTACTTCAGAATTTAAGCTTATTTTTTAGAAATAGTTTTCAGGTAGATAAAACAGAAGTTAGTATCAGGCAGGAAATTGAACATATAAGAGCATATCTGGATATAGAAAAAGCAAGATTTGGTGAAAAGTTGAAAGTTAACTTCAAAATACCTTCTTCCCTGAACTTTTATATTCCTCCGTTTCTTCTTCAGCCAATTGTTGAAAATGCAGTTAAACATGGTGTAATGGTAAAAAGAGGGGGAGGAGAAATATTTGTAGAGGCAAGAGAAGATAAGAAAAAAATTATAATAACGGTAAAAGATGATGGAGTTGGTATGGAGGCAGAGCAGTTAAAATCTCTGTTGATTGAAGATAATAATGATTCAATTGCTCTTACTAATATTAATAAGCGTCTTATAACAAAGTATGGTTCTAAATATGGCCTTGTAGTTGAAAGTAAGCCGGATAAAGGTACTTTAGTTACTATTCATCTTCCAGGAACAGAAAAATGATAAGAGTCTTAATTGTGGATGATGAAAAACCTGCAAGGGAAGAGTTAGAATATCTTTTGAATGATATCCAGGGAGTACATTTAGTTGGAATTGCCGATGACGGTACCAAAGCACTATCTTTAGCAGATAAATTACTGCCAGATATTTTATTTCTGGATATAAAGATGCCCGAAATGAATGGGTTTGAGGTTGCTGAAAGATTACAGTCTTTTTCTAATACTCCTGCAATAATATTTACTACAGCGTATGATCAGTTTGCAATAAAGGCTTTTGAAATTAATGCATTGGATTATATTCTTAAACCATTTACTAAAGAAAGGATCGAAAGTAGTTTAAAAAGATTCAATTTAACCAGACAACCTGCTTCCGAATTGAGTTACACGAAAATAAATAAGCTGATAGATGAACTGAAGACAGAACTGCCCTCTTCCAGGAAAATGTCAATTCCTCTTGGTGAATATTATAAACCTGTTTTAGTTGAGGAAATTATTGCTGTAGCGGCTGAAGGCCGGGATGTCAGAATTTTAACATCCTCCGGAGAGTACAACTATTCCAAGTCCATTACCGGTATGGAGGAATTTCTAACCGAAGATTATTTTTTTCGCTGTCACAGGGGGTTCATAATCAATATCAATGTAATCGAAAAAATTGATATTTGGTTTAATAATACCTATCAGCTTGAAATGAAGGGTATAGATGAAAAAATACCTGTATCGAGAACCTATGTAAGTCAATTTAGAAAATTATTATCTATTGGGTAAGATGAAAAGTTATTTCATGTATTAAATTCAGCATTTCATGTAAGTTAATGCCATTTTAGTCCTTCGGTTAAGTAGACTTAGAACAAATTTATTATGGAGGTATCTAATGGATGCTGTTTTATTAATGGTAGTTGTTTTTGTTGGATACATTCTGGCTTACAAGGTTTATGGTAAGTTCCTGAGCCAGAAAGTATTTAATCTAAGTGAAAAAGCAAAAGTTCCATCAGAAGAATTTGAAGATGGCATGGACTATGTTCCTACTAAAAAAGGAATTATTTTTGGTCATCATTTTACTTCAATTGCTGGTACTGGACCCATAGTGGGGCCGGCTATTGGTGTTATATGGGGATGGTTGCCAGCAGTTATTTGGGTTCTTGTCGGTACAATGGTAATGGGCGCTGTTCATGACTTTGGGGCACTTGTTATTTCACTGAGAAACCAAGGGAAATCAATATCTGAAGTTACCGGGAATTACATAAATAAGCGGACCAGAACTATATTCTTTTTTATAGTTCTTCTTGAGCTGTGGATTGTAATTGCGATTTTTGGGCTGGTAATTGCAGTTATTTTTTCCATGTATCCGCAGTCAGTGTTCCCTGTATGGTGTGAAATACCAATTGCAATTGCATTGGGATACCTGCTTTATAAAAAAGGTATGAATGTAAATATTGCAACTTTTTTAGCAGTGTTTTTAATGTATGTAACTGTTGTATTGGGCCATTGGATACCTATAACACTGCCAACTATTGGTACAATGGGGCCCACAGGTACCTGGACTATAATACTGCTTATATATGCTTTTATAGCATCAACTCTGCCGGTTACAACATTGCTTCAGCCAAGAGATTATATGAATGCCTGGCAATTGTTTGTCGCAATGACCCTTCTCGTAATAGGTGTTCTGGCTTCTGCATTTGCAGGTAAGCTTAATATTGTTGCTCCTGCAGTTCAGCTTCATCCTGAAGGCGCACCCTCTATGTGGCCATTTCTGTTTATTACAATTGCATGTGGTGCTATTTCCGGTTTCCATGCTCTTGTTGCTTCCGGTACATCAGCGAAGCAGGTTTCAAAAGAACCTGATGCTGTTGCTGTTGGATACGGCTCAATGATTATGGAAGGAACTCTTGCTACCCTGGTTATTATTGCAGTTACTGCCGGAATAGGTATGGCGTATCAGACCAAAGATGCAGGTATAATTACCGGTGCTGCTGCATGGACTGAACATTATTCTTCATGGGCCGCTTCTGCCGGCTTAGGTTCCAAAGTTGGTGCATTTGTTGTGGGGTCAGCTAATATGATTTCTGTTCTTGGTATCCCCAAAGCAATCGCACTGGTTATAATGGGTGTTTTTGTTGCTTCTTTTGCAGGTACTACCCTTGATACAGCAACAAGACTTCAGCGATATGTTATTCAGGAACTCGCAGGTGATTTTAAGATCAGTTTTCTGAAAGGAAAATATGCAGCTACTGCATTTGCTGTTATTACTGCCTTAATACTTGCATTTTACAATGGTGCCAATGGGAAGGGTGCTCTTACCTTGTGGCCTTTGTTTGGTGCTGTAAATCAAACTCTTGCAGGGCTTACACTTATTGTCCTAACAGTATATCTTAAGGGTAGAGGTGGAGTAAAATATCTTCTTACATTGATTCCTGCTGTTTTTATGGTAGTTATGACTATTTGGGCCTTATTTATTAATGAGTCCAATTTTATAGGATCCAGAAATGTACTTCTGATGGTTGTAAATGCTATTATTATTATTATTGCATTATGGGTAGTTTTTGAGGGTTTTGTTGCTCTTGGTAAAAAACAGGAAGCATAATTATTTATTCAATCTTATTTAAGAATGATAAAATTATGAGGGGCAGCTGATTCCAGTTGCCCCTTATTATTAAATATGGAGGAACAATATGCCTGAAAATTCAATTAAAGCTGTAATAAATAATTTGTGGAAATTTTTTTGGATAAGCATGTCTTTACCAATACTCTTTTTTATAGGGATAGTGATTTTACAGAAACTTGAGATACGGATAATACCACCTGGTAATATTAGAGCTTGGGGTATCTTACTATTTGTTCTATCTGCTGCTTTTGGTGCTGCTCTTCCCGTTTTGCTAAGGACATCGTTCCACGATAAATTTTTAAAAGACAAAAATGTGAATATTTCTGAGTATATTGTATATCAAAAGAAACTTTTTATTTTATGCAGTATTGCAGTTATTCCTGCCTCTTTTGCATATATGTTTATTGTTTCTCCCCTATACATGTATGGATCAGTCTTAGCTGCATTATATGGTATATACAGTACTCTTCCATTTAAAGATAAAATATTCAGGGAACTTCGAATGTATAAAATAGAAGACTAAATTGGATCTTAAAAAAATTTTATCCAGTATTATTGAATTTTTTAATGATATGGGGACTGTTAACAGAGAGAATGCAACAAAAATAATTGATTATGAAATTGAGGAACTGGAACATATTTTTACCTTGCTTCTTTTTGGTTCCTTTACTGGAATGCCCTCTCCTCCTGTTCATATAACGTTACAACTTCTCCCTTTAATGGAGAAGGAGCTTGAACTGATGTTTACCAAGGTTGCAACTGCTCATGATGCACTTGCTGAGATTACAGATATATTAGGGGAAATATAGAGGTGTAAATTGAAAGTAATATTTTTTACAGGAAAGGGGGGGGTTGGGAAATCGACCAGCTCTGCTCTGTTTTCATTAAAACTTGCTAAGTCAGGTAAAAAGATTCTTCTTAATTCCATTGACCCTGCCCATAATTTACATGATATTTTTGATTGTAAGCTTGGTTCAAAACCCAGGGAAGTTGTTTCAGGACTATCTGTAATGGAAACAAATTTAGATATGTGGGTTAAAAAATATCTTTCTGATACAGAAAAAGAGTTTAAAGAAGTATATAAGTATCAGGAAGCATTTAATTTACATAAATATTTTAAAACCCTAAAATACTCCCCTGGATTGGAAGAGTATGCTGTCCTTCTTGCACTGGAAGACAGTATAGCGAAGTATGCTGAATTTGATTACGTGATATTTGATACTCCCCCCACTGCATTGACATTGAAATTTTTAGCTCTTCCTTCTATATCGCTCCTTTGGCTTGGAGAGCTTGTAAAATTCAGGCAGATGATACTGAATAAAAAAGAAATTGTTACAAAAATTAAGGAAGGAAGAAGGAAAAAAGATATAGAAAAAGATCCGGTGTTGAAGAGGATTGAGACACTTATAGTTAATTATAAAATACTTGCAGAAAGGTTTACTAATAGTAAACATACAAAGATTATTGTAGTTATGAACCCGGATAAACTTTCTCTGTCTGAGTCAAAAGATATTTATAACCGTTTAAATGAACTGGAAATAAAAGTGCCTTATATAATTTTAAATAAATTTTCAGGTAATGAGTCTTTTAGTACAATTCTTGAAAAAGAGTTTAAGGGGACTGAGATTTTGAGGTTTCCAAAGAATGATACAGAAATTGTTGGTCTGGACTGTCTTGAGGGGTTGAATTTGTCGTTTGATCTAAAACGGTTGGAGGATTGATACCGGTTAATCGTCACAGGATGTATTTTTTTTTGTTTGGGCAGCCCACAGGAGATTTATCATTTTTGTTTGGGCAGCCACACAGGGAACCTAACGGTTTCCTGTAGACTGCCCCTACTGTAACAATAATGACAATAAAAACGATTTATTTAAAACTTATATCAATCTCTTCTTTGTCATCTATAAAAACTCCTACTGCGGATAATTCATCTTTATAATCTTTCATTGAACCTGGATTGTCAGCTGTAACCTTTTTAAATAACTCATCATTCTCGACGATTTTTTCAAAGTTCATATCAAATATAGTTATTAATGAGCCATCTACAAATGATGCATTTGTATTTGTTATAGTTCCATTTACTTCGACTTTCATCCAATAATGCATATCTTTGTAAATTCCTTTTAACTGATCGCCAAGTCCTTCCTCTGTTGATGCTTCAACTTCTGAATCACTTTCTGAACTTGTCTGCTGATCAGTTTGATCTGGGGCATTTCCTAATAGATGCATTGTAAGTTTGCTTGTTTTCCCTTTGTTAAAATCAAAACTAATCCAGTCACTGCTGTCTTCACTTACAGCTTCCGGTGATGTTGAAGGGCTGGCACTTACTTTTATTTTGGAAATATCTTTAAAATTAAAATATGCTTCATATCCTGCATATGGGGAATCTTCAGGCATTGGCTCAACTTTTGTCAGGCTGACTCCTTCTCCCATAGCTTTTGCGGCTGAATTTAAACTTTCCATATCAATTAAATTCGGATCTGTAGGTTCATCAGTCATAGATAGAAAACCCACAAAGTCCTTTTTAATTTTAAATGTCTGAATAATCTCCCCGCTTCCATCCTTATTTACTTTGACTGTCACCCCGCTTGAAATACAACCCATAAAAAACAGGGGAAGCACTATAGCCAGTAAAATCTTCTTCATATTAACTTACTCCTTTGGTCGCATAGCCGAGTAGGTTGGGATGCATACCCGTGCAATAGACGAAGTCTATGACCAGGGGACGAAGTCCCGACCAGGCTCTTTTATAAGTATTATCTCATTTAATGGGCAATTTCAACCTTATGGGAGCTTTTTGCGCTTTGTCTCATTTACTATATCGATAAAACTTCTTATCTAACACAGAGCA
>JALTGJ010000168.1 GCA_027077185.1 Spirochaetales bacterium
ATACAGACAAGGCCCTCTCCATTAGTTCAGATTCCCTTTCTGCAATAGCATTCACGCCCATGGAATTTTTAAGACCAATAACTAAAGCGGATCTTATTGCCTGAAGGAATCCTGGTGTACCGCCATCCTCTCTGGCTTCAATATCTGTAAAATAACTTCTCTCACCCCATCTATTAGTCCAGGAAACAGTGCCTCCTCCCGGGTTATCCGGAATTTTAGAATTGTATAATTTTGAATTGAACACCAGTACTCCGGAAGTACCAGGGCCTCCCAAAAATTTATGTGGAGAAAAAACTATTCCATCCAGATAGCCATCAGGATCATTTTCAGGATGCATATTAATATCAACATAAGGAGCCGATGCAGCAAAATCAATAAAAGCGATTCCACCATGTCGGTGCATAATTCTTGCGAGCTCCCTGTATGGGGGGAAAAGTCCTGTGACATTTGAACATGCAGAAAAAGCACCAATTTTTATTTTCCTGTTTTTATATTTTTCAAGCTGTATTTCGAGTTCTTCACATCTAACCTGTAGATCATCCGTTGGCTGCAGAACAATTACATCCGCAATAGTTTCCAACCATGAAGTATGGTTTGAATGATGCTCCATGTGGGTAACAAAAACAACAGGATGGGAATCAGTATGTTCCTTCGAAACTCTCTCACAGGGAATCCCATTTTCAAAATTTAAAGAATTAACCATACATGGGGCTTTCAACCCAATAATTCTCTGAAGTTTATTTATTACAGCAGTCATACCGGCACCAGCTGTTATTAATACATCATTTTCATCTGCATTTACATGTTCTTTAATTATTCTGTTGGCAAGATGATACGCATGTGTCATCGCCCTGCCGGTTTCGGAAGATTCAGAGTGAGTATTACCCACCATTGGTCCAATAACTTCCTGCATTCTTTTCTCTATTGGTCCATATAACCTGCCGCTGGCAATCCAGTCAGCATAAATAAGGGGGACTTCTCCATATGGCCCGTTAAATGTTGAATCAATTCCAATTATTTCTGATCTGAATTTTGAAAAATGCTGCTCCAAATTGGACATATGTAATCTCCCTGATAAAAATATTATTATTTAGATTAATGCTTCTTACTAATAACAACTCTGCAAACTGAATCACCTTTAGCAATTGTACTCTGCAAATCAAACTGAAAAGAAGGAAATTGATCAACTATTCCACGATCTCCATCCATAGCAATATCACAAAGATGATCAATATCCTCTTCATTGTCAGTCTGCTTCATCCATCCGCTAACAAGAGGGCAATAGTTCATTTCTATTATAAATTCATCTTCATTTAATTTCTTAACTTCCATATCAAAAACATCTCTAAGAGTATCATATGCAAAGGCAGTTCCAAACTCTTTAATACTATCTGTATCAGGAAGTTTTACCGATCCATGAAACTGACCGCATTTAAAAACAGCAGTTCGTGCAAAGTCATCCCATTCAAGACCCTTTTTCCGTGCTTCATCAAGAAACAAATACATCCACGTTGCTCGATGTTCAATTCCATTTCGAAGCTGGTCTACATGCTCACCATGATCTTTGGCTTTGTTAACTATTCCCATTTATTATCTCCTTTAATTCCGCCACCTCTCTTTCTAATGACTTATTATCAGTGTTATAAATAATATCTGCGCTATCTATATATTTATCTCTATGTAAGCTCCACATTAAAGATATATCTTCAGAAATTGTAGTTTCAGGATTAAGTCTTGGTCTGTCATTTAAAGAAACACGTCTAATCAATTCATCAATAGGACTCTTCAGGAGGATAATCAATCCAGTCCCCTTCAGAATATCAATATTCCACTCATATCGAACAGTTCCGCCCCCCAGACCAATAATTGCATTGTTTTTGCCTGCAAATTTTTTACAAATTGAATACTCAAGCTCTCTAAACGGAACCCATCCTTCCTCATGAACCAATTTGTGAAATGAATAGCCCAGGATTTTATCCATCTCTCTATCCAAATCATAAAACGGACGTTTTAGTTCTTCTGCCAGTTTCAATCCTATAGTTGTCTTTCCTGCTCCGATTATTCCACTTAAGTATATATTCATTGCTTTTCCTGTTATCCTCTACTTATAACTAATTTGCAGGATTCACACCCCTTTGCAATAGTGTCCTTTAATTCCATAACAATACCATTATGCCCATCTGCCCGGCCTCTGTCCCCTTCCATCGCAATATCACAGTAGAGATCAATTTTTTCAGGGCTCAGTCCAAATTTTTTCCAGGATTCGACTAAAGGACAATAACCCATCATTTGAATTGCCTGATCATCATTGTATTCAATTTGGGAGGAAAATACATCAGCAGAACCCTTTTCTTTATGCCTGATTACCCAGCTCTTAGGCTCAAAAGAGTCCGGATCTTTTTTTGCTTTTATTAACCCATATTTATGTATTGCAGCTCTTGATATTTCTTCAACCTTTTCATCTGAAAGATGCTTTGAAAATTCTTCATATAAAAGTGCAAACCAGGTTGCTCTATCCTCAATTGCAGCACGTACTTTTCTTAACATCTCTTCTTTCGGTACTAATTCATTATCTATATCTGACATAATTATAACCCTTCCTTTAAACTATTTTGTAGTTCTCTTGTGTTCTTAATATATCTTTCAAAAATCGCTAATCTTCCTATGTAAAATTCATGCAATTCCGGATCTGGATAATAAACTTTTTTAATAGACATCCATCCACTGGATGCTTCTAAAAAAGTTATATTCCTCTCAATACCTTTCTTGCAGAAAATTGCTGTGCCCAGGGATGTTGCCTCAGAATCTTCCAGACTAATAAGCGGTAAACCTGTAACATCCGATCTAATCTGATTAAAAACTTCAACTGATGAGCCCCCTCCGACTATATTGACAGATTCAGGGTTTATCCCATTTATATTCATAACCTGTATAAGGCCAAGGATACGAAATGAAATTCCCTCAAAAAGTGCACGAACTATATGTTCAGGCTTGTGGTTAAGGCCAAAACCAACAAGTGATCCTTTAAAATTTTCTGCCCAGTACGGTGCACGTTCCCCGGTAAATCCAGGTGTAAAAAGAAGCCCGTCTGCACCGGGTCGAATATCTTTGACCCTCTCGACTATATCCTTAAAATTCCAGTTAAAAAGTTTAAAAAGTCTGTCTAAAGTACCACCGGACATTCCCATAGCACCACCTGCCACATAAGAGTCCGGAACCATTCCATTATTAATACTTAAAACAGAACTTTTATCGTGTATTATCTTCTCTGTTTTCATCATAAGAACATCAGTTGTTCCGGAAACAAGAACAGCTTTCCCCTGTTCAAGTATTCCACCTCCATACATTGCAGCCGTTCCATCTGAACTACCAGTAATAACAGTTGTACCTGCTTTTAATCCTGTCCTTAGACTGCATTCATCTGAAATATAACCCGCAATTTCTTCTGCAGAATTCCCTGGTGGAAATAAATCTTTATTTATATTTAAAACAGAACATATCTCTTCATCAATTTCCCCGGAACTAATATTATAAAGATACGTATAGTTTAGGTGTGCATAATCTGTTCCAACCATACCTGTTAATCTTCGTACTATTTCATCCTTCAGGCCAATTATTTTTTTTACTCTCTTATAGTTTACCTCTTCATTTCTCCTAAGCCATAAAATTTTAGGTGCCAGCAACTCCGGGCTTATCCTGCGACCTGTCTTTCTATAAAGATAATCATCACTAAATAATTCTCTAATTTCGTTTGCTTCTACTCCTGCACGGTTATCCATCCAGATAAAAGCAGGTCGTATTGGTTTATTATTAGAATCTAAAAAAACATACCCTAACATAGAGCTTACACCAACAGCATCTATAATCTCATTAGGGTTTTTTTTAATTTCATGGTTAATAACCCGGACAACAATGCTCCACACATAATCTGTATCCACTTCCGCTGAAGAACCCTGTACATCTACTTCTACAAATTCTTTGGAGCGGGAGACCACCTGTCCCTGGGAAGAAACAATTGAAGCGCGGCAGCTTGATGTTCCAAAATCTATAACAAGATAACTCATTACAAAATATTACCTGCTT
>JALTGJ010000169.1 GCA_027077185.1 Spirochaetales bacterium
TTTCTGTCTCTGGACTTGGATCATTGTATGGCGTGTCTTCTCCTGACCAATAACCAATATTGCCCGGTACATCTCTTGGCGTAATTAAACTCATCCTATCTTGTCTTTTTGGATATGCTAAATATAAATGTGCTATGCTTGGAGATATACCAACAAAGAATTGATATACTATACTTTGGTCTTGTGGTTCAAGATAATATCTTCCTTCTGTATCTGTAGGCGTCTCCCAGTTACTAACATCTCCAGATGCTATTGGATTGCCATCATTAAAAGCATAGTCTCTATAAATTGTTCGTTGCTGTTTCCTTACAAGTCTTATTACCCAATAGCCTTCCTCAAATAGAAGGCCAACAAACCAATTTTCTTTTGGTGTGTAATTATCTATCTCTAACATTTTATCCCCCTTTTCTTAATTGGTGGGGAGGCTGAAGCTTTAGGCTCCAGCCGCCACCACATCTACTAATGTTCCGCTTATAGAGTCTGCAGTAACTGCAGCTCCGCTTGTGGTGTCTACAACTGAAATTCCAATAGCATTACCTGAAATTCCACCGCTTACGATAGTTACATTATATCTGCTATTGCGTGGTTGCACAATTGCACGATGTACTATAGAAAGCTCTGGAATAGTGATAGTTGCCCCTGTAATTGTCTTTGTTGTAAATATTATTCTTTTTCCGTTGCTTTCTATATACATATCTTCTTCATTCATTGCTTTCACCCCTTAATTATAGTGTTACCGGCTTAACAGTATTTCCATCTGGCTGATAAACTGTCGCATCAAGGAAGGTTGCATATGCAACTGTAAATCCGCCAAGGCGTATATTCAATGTACCTGGCTCACTTGCCTGCACTTTTACTAAAACATCAGTTTCAGGAGGCCAGAACATCTTTGGCAATGGTATTAAACTTATTCCTGTTCTTGCATCTCTGAAACGGGCTGCTGTTACATCATAGTAAAGTATATCACTTCTTCCAACATCTATTTTTATTGTCTGGAGTTTTGGACTCGCTGATTCTTCGATAATATACAATGGTATTATAAAGCTATCTTTGTGTATTGTAAAGGCTGTTCCAGCACTTGTTGGGGACTGTATCCATACATCAAAAGCAGTATTATATCCTGCTCCAGATGCATTGTTAATCCATTTCCATGCATTATCTGCAACGGCAACAGTATTTGTGGCATCATGGCACAATCCTATCTGGCCAGGCCTTATTGGTGTAATTCCAATTTCTCCTGCACTTGCGTTAAATCCTCCAAAAGCTTTGTCTTTCAATGCTCTCTTTGCTGCCTGTATTCCGTCAATTATAAAGCTTTTTCTGCTTGTTATAAATTCTCTCTCAAGGCTCCATGGTGGATAGAATAGGTCTGCAAATTGCTTTTCAAATAGGCTCCTTTCCTCCGCTGTAAGCGGAGTAAATGCATATTCCGCATCTTGCACGGTTAATTTTATTGTCTCTCCCATTTTTTCACCAATCTTAAAATAGCCTATAGTTTATAAATTAGGTTGTTACAAAGTAATACTTTATATGAAAAAGTTAATATATTTTCATATATTTATTATTGTGAAAACAAGAATAACAATATTAATTGAGAATGATGATTTAAAAAAAATAGATATGCTGGTTAAAGAAAGAGAATTTGCAAGTAGAAGCCACTTTATAAATAAAGCTATTTTGGATTTATTAAAAAAATATTATCCAAAACATATATATTAAAAGGAAGAGAGTTTAGTAAATCTTGCTTGCTGATGAAGTTGATGGTACTATTGTTATTGGTGTTGATGTTGCTGAAAGTCTTACTGGTGCTGAAAAGCCTGCTGTTCCTGAAGATTTTGGAAACATTGCAGAATATGCTCCTGTTACAATCATTGCTGGTCCCATTGCAACAAACAAATCCTGTATTGTGGATGGCAAAAATCTTCCGCCAAATAACCCAAGTAGCATAGCAGCCGCTCCGCCGCCAACGCCTACCAATACAGAAGGCTTTTTCCAGTCAAATGTTGCTGTAGTTGGTGTTGATTTATCCACATATTCCCTTAAAATTAAAGGTATAGCCGCTCCAGCCGCACTTCCCGCAATATATATTCCGTTTTTCATGATTAAAAATGAATAAAGTTATATATAAGTTTTATATTTGTTTTCATGCGAAACAATCAAAATAAATCAAAAATACATAAAACTCAAATATCAATTTATATTGATAATAAACTTCTGGAATGGATCGATAAGATGGTAAATTTAAAAAGATTTCATAACAGAAGTCATGCTATAGAGGAATGTGTTTTTTTAAGTAAATATGTAATTGAAAAAAAGCATGAAGAAGCATTAGAAGAACTTGGTAATATTAAAGTTATTTAGGGACACTCGCCATTTGGCAATGCTGGTTCTGTTTCTCCTTCTGCATATGTGGTAATGGCAATATGCAATTTGCCGCTTGATGGTGTTATTCCTGTTAATGTTAATGATTTAGATGCTCCTGCTGCTAAACTATATGTATTACTTGCATTTTTTTGCCAATTTGTGCCAGTATATTGATATGCATTTACATAAATTGTGCCATCCGCATCGCCAACATTTTTTATTGTAAGATTTGCAATTGTTATTTTTGTATTTGGTGGTACTTTTCTATCTGGATAATCTGGGAACCATGCTATATTAGTAATTTTAGAACTTGCTTTACCTGTTGGCCCTCCTCCTGTTGTTAATGTTAAATTTGCATCGGTAATCCATGCTGGCGGGATGCTACCATTAGTCCAGCCCCATGGTAATGGCTTTGGGAAAATTCGTATAAATCTTGCATTTATTGGTGTTTGCAATATAATATTAATTTGATTTGTCGCATCTACATTTGCTGTTATTGGATTTGCCGAAGCCCATTTTATGCCATCGTTGCTAAATTGAATAATAAGATCAGCCGATTTGGCTCCTCTAAATGATGCTAATGTAATTTGTCCTGTTATTTTTGTTATATTTTGCCATTCTTTGCCTGCTCCTGCAAACCATGTTGCAGCATGATTACCGGATGCCCAAGTATATTTAGTATATGGATTTGTCCCCATATTACCACATATTTTTTCATCTTGTGTTCTTATTGCTACTGTTGTTTTAGCCCCCCAGAATTTTTTATTTCCGCCTGCATACGGAGTAATTGCATCTATAGAATTAGATGCATTTAATATATTATTTGTTGCAGCTGTATAAGGGCCTGTATCTGGAACAACTAATTGCAAATCTTTTATATTTATACTAACATGATCTAAATAGCCAGCTAATGTTTTTTGTCCTTCATCATCAGGCTGTCTTACTCTAATAAATCTTGCTTCAACTGGAGATGGCAATGTTATATCGGCTTGATCAGTAGTTTTAATCCAGTCAAAAGGTAATTTAGCAATTTTTTGCCATGTGACACCGTCTTTACTGATTTCAGCATATATATACCATGGTGTATCTGTTCCATTTGTTCCTTGTGGCGGGCAGCCATCTTTTGAACACCACATACCTCCTTCGGCAGGCCAACTTGGCGGCAACTTTTCTTTTGTATAATAGTCTGTTCCTGCATAACAATCCGCTGGGGAACATTCAGAGCCTTCATTTGAATATGAACATATTTCTGTTGTCCTATACCATATTGTTAATTTAGAAAACTTGTATATTCCCTGCCCTAACTGAAAAATCATATATCCTGTGTGCCCCCAACATGGATTTTTACCTATAAATTCTTTTATACTTGCTCCAAAATTCTTTTTTGAAGCATCACAATGGTTGCAATCATAATCATAATTTGTTGTGCATGCCATAATTATAAAGTATTTTTATTATTTATAAATTTTGGAAGAAATTGCTACCCAAGATAGCATAAAAGGAATTTGAAGCATAAATGATATTTTGCCCCAATTTATTTTTTGCCTTGAATGGCAAGCATTATCATACCAATAACAACCATGTGCTGTACAATCTTTTTCATTTGTATATTGTTCGCATGGCTTAGGCATAGAATGGCAAGCATTATCATACCAATAACAACCATGTGCTGTACAATCTTTTTCATTTGTATATTGTTCGCATTTCTTTTCTATATG
>JALTGJ010000170.1 GCA_027077185.1 Spirochaetales bacterium
ACTGAGTCAAAAGGAGTTTTTACACCGCAAATTCTTATTGCACTTATTCTTTTATCAGTGTTAAGCTTTATACCGGTTCTTGTTAAAAAAATTAAGGCCAGTAAATCTTAATAATAGTTGGTGTTATTACAGAGAATCTGATAAGATAGTCATATATCGGTATTGAGAACTTTAATAGTATCTATCGAATGGGAATGGGGGTAGTTCCATGCCATGGTGTTGCTGGAAAGATTGATAAATAATTAAATAAATAGATTACAACAGAATATAAAATAAATAGAATTATATAAAAAAGTAATACTTTTTTTATCCATTGAATAAATGTAATTTTAGATATTCTCCTTATTAAAGTCGAAAGAATAATAGCCTGAACTGATGCAATTGGAGACACAAAACCTCCCAGGGCAGTTCCTACAACTGAAGCCAGGGTAAAATACTGCCAATGTTCACTACTCCTTATAATATTTGTAATTACATCCATAACTGCAATATTGTCTGCAACTGCACTTACAAGACTTGTAGAAGCTAATATTTCAATTCCCGTAAGTCCTGTATTTCCAGAATGAAAAATAATTTTTCCGGCAATACTAAAACCATCTAAGAAATTGATCATGGATATTAATGCAAAAAGAGGAATCAGGAAAACGGCCTCTGATAGATCACCCCATGTTTGTTTTAAAATATTTTTTTTTGCAGTACCCTGTATCCCCAATAAAGCTACAATACCCCCTGCCAGTGTGGAAATCCATGATGGAATCCATGTAAATACAGCATGTAAACCCAAAAGTATTATAAGTAAAAACGCTGCAGAAATTACAAAAATACGGCTTTTACTTCTTTTAGCATATTCCTCATGAACATAATCCAGCAGATCACCAATAATGATATTTGCCATGGGATCATTATTTTGTGAATAGGACCAGTAATCAATTAGCCCTTGCGAAAGTGATTTTGAATTTAAATTTATTGAAAGAGCCTTATTTACCAGATTTTTTGGTACACCAGCCTGAAGAGCTGCTTCAAAATCGGGTATCCCGCTATCCATTAATGTTTCAATTTCCTTTACGAGTCTTATTTCTATATTGCCCATTTCGACCATTGTCTCGAGAAGATTCCCCTGACCGGAATGAACTCGTTTTAAGCTGATTCCCTCCAGCAGGATCTCTATTTCAGGTCGTTTATTGCTTATTCTTGCCCTATTGGAAGTAATTCTGTAAGTAAAAATAGCTGCGAGTATTATCGCTATGACCGAAAAGACAGAAGCATATTTAAGGAAGAAAAGAGGGTTAAGTCCCATCTTTTCTGCTGCAAGTATGTTAGTGGGTTCACCAAGAACAAACCAGACTCCTCCAACATTAGTACAGACAACAAGGAGTAGCATTATCATAACTATATCTTTGGACTTCATACCACTTGATAAAAGAATAGTGAGTGTTATTACCCCCATTATCGATGCTACGGTAGCACCATCAAATATTCCGGATAAAAGGGATGTCAAAATCATTATTGAAACCAAAATGATTGTAAGTTTTCCTCCGGAAAGTTTTACAATTTTCCAGGATAATTCACCAATAACTCCGGAATATGAAATTCCATTTACAAAAAGATATAGTCCAAAAAGAAAGATAAAAATATTAAAATGAATTGATTCTGCTATGACTCTGAAACCATTTAGAACCGCAGGGGCAGGTCCGGCTGGAATACCATGGTGTACAATAAATATAAAAAGACCCGTAAAGCCAAGGGTAAATGTTACAATAGTTTTTGCCTTTGCTCCTGATTCTTCAGAAATAGAAAGTAAAATTATAGAAAATAATAATATTGCCACCAGAGAAGATAAATAAAACCCCGGTTCTGCAATTCCTATACTAATAAAAATTGCACTAATTACTAAAAAAATTAACCTATGCATTTTGTTCTTCCAGAAGTATATTGTAATAATCTTCAGGTGTTTTTGCATTGTCCAGACGCTCTTTATGTCCTGGGATCATGAATGATTTTGCAATCTGCTGTAATGCGGCAAGATGTACCGGTCCTCCCTCTTCTTTTTTTGCCAAAATAACAATAACGTGGTTACACAATTGATTGTCTATTGCCTGGAAATCTACAGGATTATCCAGTCTTGCAATCCCTATAACCATAGATTCTATTTTAACAGACTTACCATGGGGTATTGCAATTCCATTTTCGAGTCCTGTTGATCTTATTTTTTCTCTGTTTTTTACAACTCGTATTGCATCTTTCAGATCTGTAATTCTTCCGTTTTCATATAGATGGTTTAAAATTCCTTCTATTATTTTAAGCTTATTCTTGTCTCTCAGACTGAAAATAATGTCTTCTGATCTTAAATATTTGGCAAGCATTATTAATTCTCCTATATATCTTTCGAGTACTTTCCATTGATTTATCCGGATAAATTTTGTCCACACTCATTCTATTATTCTTTCCTACTCAATTACTATATATTAGTGTATGAGAAAAAAAAAGAGTTTTTTTGTCATTGAATTTTATTAAGGTTCGATTTTATTAAGTATATACTTATCATTATATTTTGAGTATTATACAAAAATGAATATATTAATAAAAAACGGCAGCCTGGTGTCTGCCGGAAAAATGAATAATAAAGAAATACTTATAGAGGGTGAGCAAATTAAGGCAGTGAAAGACTCTTTCTCAGAAGCAGAACTTCCTTTAAAGCTGAAAATTATAGATGCTGAGGGTATGTATGTTATGCCTGGCCTGATAGATGCCCACACACATTACAACCTTGTTTCAAGAGGGACTGTTGCAGCAGATAAATTTTATGAGGGAAGTATTCTTGCAGCATATGGGGGAGTTACAACTGTAATAGATTTTGCTGATCATCTGCCGGGGAAAGAAATTGCAGAAGGTACTGTTCTAAGGAATTCTGATGCTAGTGGAGAAATGGCAATCGATTGGGCTCAGCATCAGGTAATAACAAGAGTTGATGGAGATATTTTTAAAGAACTTGAAGACTTAAAGAAACTTGGGGTTACAGCTGTTAAGATTTTTACAACTTACAAAAGTGCCGGTTATTTTATAGAAATAGAAGCTGTAAAGAAAGTTTTTGAAGCCTGCAAGCAACTTGGTATTTTAGTTACAATTCATGCAGAAGATGATGAAATAATAGAGAAAAATGCAAGGCAGGTGGAAAATAAACCTTATCCCCCCGAATTGCTTCCTGTGATCAGATCATCTGAAGCTGAGTATAAGGCAATTAAAGACTATGGGGAAATAGCAGGTGGTCTGGACATGCCTGTTTACATTGTTCACCTTTCTTCTTCCAGAGGGTTGGATGCAGTTCATGAATTAAAAGCTGATGGTGTAAATATTGTAGTTGAAACAACTCCTCACTATCTTACAATTACCAATGAACTTCTAAATAAAGAGGGAGCTCAGAAATTTTTAATGACTCCTCCTTTAAGGGAGGCTGCGGACAATGAAGCTTTATGGGATGGGGTGGTTTCCGGTGATATTTCCATTATAGCAACAGATCACTGCACTTTTACTCTTGAACAGAAGTACCAGTCCAATGACTGCCGAACTATTTTCCCTGGTGTTCCAGGAACAGAAGAGATTCTCCAAATAGTAAATACTGATGGTGTGGAAAAGGGATTATTTGATATTACAAAACTTGTGTCTCTTCTTTCTTCAGAACCTGCCAAAGCATTTGGTTTGTATCCCCGGAAGGGCAGTTTGGATCCGGGTACAGATGCGGATATTCTTATATTTGATCCTAAAGCAGAGTCAGTTTTAAAAAATAGTAACCGTCACACAGTTGCAGCTTATACACCCTATGATGGAATGAAGGTTAAGGGGAAGGCCGAGACGGTAATTCTTAGGGGAGAGATTATATTAAATGATGGGAAATTTCTGGGGAAAAGGGGGAATGGTAAATTCCTGCCTGCCAGCTTGCCGGGTGCATATAAACAATAACATGTAGAGACGCCCAATTTGGGCGTCTCTACATGTTTAATATTCTTTCGAAATCTCCACATAGGATTCGGTATTTTTTCTAATGCCCTCAACCTCTATGTCTGTCAGGGATCTCACAGTTTTAGCAGGGCTTCCCAGAATAAGAGATCTGGGAGGGAATATTTTTCCCATTGTTACAAGGGACCCGGCTCCAACAATACTTTCTTTTCCAATAACTGAATTATCCAGTATAATTGCACCCATTCCAATTAAACAACCATCCTCTACTGTACATGCATGTAAAAGGACCCTGTGACCGATGGTAACATTTTCTCCTATTATAGTTCCTGTGTCATGATTTACATGTATAACAGAATTATCCTGAACATTGCTGTTTTTACCAATTCTAATAGGAGCAATATCTCCCCTTAAGGTACAGTTGTACCAAATGGAAGAATTTTCTTCTGCAGTAACATCACCTATTATATCAGCACTTTTTGCAATAAAATTTGCTTTTTCTAAATTGGGTTTCAGCTCATTAAATTTATGTAACATATCATTCTCCTCCTCTGATTATAGAATATTTATTTATATTTGTGTACTGTCTATATGTGGCGAAGATTGACTATATTTTCTAAAGTAGATATATTTAATAATAATTATTATTACATAAGGAAAGACAATGCGTAAAACGAAACAAAGAGAGGTAATTCTTAGAGTTTTAGGAGAACATATAGATCACCCCAGTGCAGATATTATTTATGAAGAGGTGAGGAAGCATCTGCCAAGGATAAGTCTTGGTACTGTTTATCGAAATCTTGAGATAATGTCAGAATCAGGTTCAATCATGAAATTGGGGACTGGCGGAAGCGTAAAGCGCTTTGATCCTGTTACTGCCCCCCATCCCCATTTCCGTTGTATTAAATGCGGTGCTATAGAAGATATTCCATATGATGAAAACAATGTTTTATTTTCATCCAATACTGATACCTGGGCAAATGGGAGAGATGTACAGAAACTTAATATCGAATTTACAGGTTTGTGTTCTGACTGCAATGGTAATTCTTCCCACTAGTATGTAACTTTGTGCACAAATTTTCTAATGAGACAAGTTTACTCCTGGACTCAATATTTTTAAAATATCATAATCCTGATTTTATTCATCCTGACCCGCTGGAGTTTTTGGATAATTTTAAAAACAAAGAAGATATTGAAATTGCAGGGCTTATTGCTTCATCATTTGCAATAGGCAGGGTGCAGAGTATTCTAAAGACAGTGAATGGAATTTTTGATATTCTAAAGTCTCCCAAAAAATATCTGTTAAATGCAAGCAGAGATTCTCTGAAATTGGATTTTAATAAGTTTAAATACCGCTTTTATACAGAAAATAGTCTTGTAGATTTTTTACTTGGTATAAAAAATGTCCTAATTAAATTCGGGTCTCTTCATAACTGTTATTTAGAAGGCGTAAAGCAGAGTGGGGGAGATCCCCTTGGCAGTCTTACTTTTTTTGTAACACAGTTAACTGTTAACATAGGATCAGGTCAAAGAGTTCTGCCAGATCCCTCAAAGGGCAGCGCATGTAAACGTCTAAATCTTTTTCTCAGGTGGATGATACGTAATGATGTTATCGATCCTGGTATATGGTCAAATATTTCGAAAGATCTTCTAATTATCCCTCTGGATACTCACATGATGCAAATTAGTCATATACTGGGTTTTACCAGTAGAAATTCTGCAGATATGAAGACAGCCATAGAGATTACAACTGCATTAAAATTGTATGACCCAGTCGATCCCGTCCGCTTTGATTTCAGTCTGACCCGCCTGGGGATACATCCTGATCTGAACTATGATGAACTGTATAAAAAATATAAAACCCATACATAACTGTTCCTGTAATTGCAAGAAAAATAAATGAATATTTAAGTCCAAATTTATCACCAAAAAAACCAATAACAGGGAAAAAGATAACCATATAAAAGCTAAATGCCATACTTTGAAAGGAAAGAACTGTTGCTCTCCTTTCAGAAGGAATCATTTTATTTAAATAATCCTGTATTGTAACGTAAAGTAATCCGTCTATAAGACCTGTAATTATAAAAAAGAAAGGGGCATATGGGGTAAGGCCAATTCCCCATAGGGCGATAAGAAGAAGGATTGGGGCAATTAATAGAATCCCTTTTTCTCCAATCTTTTTCTCTATTCTATGACCTGCAAGACCGGAAACAGCACTTAGAATCCCGGAACCAGCCAGGATAATTCCTATTTGAAATTCATTCCATCCATTACCCTTCCAATAAGTTTGAAGATAAAAGAAAAGACTTGCCAAAAACATAAAAATTAGTTCACTAAAAAGAATTAAAAAGGCAATTTTAGGCTTTTCTTTAACTACCTTCAAACTTTCCAATGTTTGGACTGCCATTGCTTTTATCCAGCCCAGTTCTCTTAGTCGGGTTTGCTCATGCAATACTAAAGAGGGTTCATACATACTGGTTGTTACTAAAATTGAAATTAGTACAATAAACATTGATGGAATGAATACCCATGTGTAACCCAGGTGAACAGCAAAATAACCGCCAATTAAAAAACTAAGTGTGCCACCAATCCAGTCAACAAAATTATTTTTTCCTGCTGTTTTTTTATACTGTTCTTCTATACCAAGCTCTTTCATGGAATCGTAGAGGAGTGCTTCTCCTGCGCCGCTTTCCAGGTTATATCCAATAGCGGTAATTATAAAACCAATTAACTGAAAGAAGAAGCTTTGACTTAAGAATAATATTCCAAGACTAATAAGAAATGTTATTCTTCCCAAAACACGGCTTAATTTTCGCCCCCACAGATCTGCAACTATTCCTGTTGGTATTTCCATTACAAATGTAGTTAAATGAAAAATACCCTCAAGAATACCAAGTTGGACAAGTGAAAATCCCCTGGAAAACAGATATATCATCCATAAACCTCTGGTAAGGTCGAGTGTGTTAAGTCCTAAAAAAATATAATTTTTATTAATGTTGGATTTTAGCTTTTGGGTGATTTTTGCAGAATTCACTATGTACTCCGGGTTCTTGCAACTAGATTGATCCAGTCTAGCAGGAGGGGGATAAGATTACAATTCCCCCATCCCTTAGGAATGGAAACGGGGGAAATCTTTAATTTGAATAATTACTTTGTATACTGAGGTCTTTTTTTGTATGTTGTGTGAAGTAACTCATGAGATTTATGGCTCATGGGCTTTTCAAGAAAATCTTTGTAAATCTTAATTATTTCAGGGTTTTCGTGGGATTTTCTTACAACAGATTTTTCATCATCTGTATAAATACCGGCAATTCTCTTTTCTCTAATCTCATCTGTAGTACCATAAGGCTGTCCACCACCTGCGATGCATCCGCCTCTACAGGCCATTACTTCTATAAAGTGATAGGGTGGTTCTTCGCCTTTTTCCCTTGCGACCCTAACTTCATTAAGTATTTCCTCTACATGAACCATGCCATGAGCAACAGCAACCTTAATTTCAGTTCCATCAAAATCTACAGAACCCTTTTTAACTCCATCCATACCTCTTACTGCATGAACATTTACATTTTCAAGTTCTTTATCAGTTACCAGCTTGTAGGCCGTCCTTACAGCAGCTTCCATAACTCCACCGGTTACACCAAAAATGGTACCGGCACCTGAATAATCTCCAATTGGACTATCCGATTTTTCATTTTCAAGACTTTCAAAGTCAATTCCGGAAGATTTAATAAGTCGTGCAAACTCTCTTGTTGTTAATACAAGATCCATATCCTGTTCACCTGATGCCCACATATTATCATCTCGTGTAATTTCATATTTTTTAGCAGTACATGGCATTATGGCAACAGTAAAAATATCTTTAGGGGCAACATTGATTTTTTCTGCATAGTAGGTCTTTGTCATTACTCCCTGCATCATCATTGGAGACTTTGCAGTAGAAAAATGAGGAATCATATCACTGGCATATTTTTCCATATAATCTGTCCACGCAGGACAGCATGAAGTTATCTGGGGAAGAAGTCCTCCATTATTAATTCGGTCAACAAGTTCAGATCCTTCTTCCAAAATTGTGAGGTCTGCTCCAAAGTTAGTATCAAATACAGAATCTGCACCTAGTTTTCTTAACGCCGCATAAATTTTACCTGTAACTATTGTTCCTGGTTCCATTCCAAATGATTCTCCAAGGGCTACACGTACAGCAGGAGCAATTTGAACAGAAACATGCTTTGTTTCATCTCCTACTGCTTTTAAAAATTCTCTTGTTTCATCTTTTTCATAAATAGCACCAACGGGACAATGAGCAGAACACTGCCCGCATTTGATGCAGGGGCTTTCATTTAGAAGAATTCCTCCAGCAGGAGCCATTCTTGTTTTATGACCTCTTTCAAGAAATTCCAGAGCCCATACATTTTGAAGCTGCTGACATACAATTGTGCACCTTCCGCAATTGATACATTTTCTAGGATCGAGAATAATAGAAGGAGTGGATTCATCTCTGGGAAGTTCAGTTATATCTTCATGATAAGGAACCTCTCTAATTCCAAAATCCGCTGCAATATCCTGAAGTTCACAAGTAGTGTTTCTTCCACAGGTTAAGCATTCCATTGGATGATTGGAAATAATCATCTCAAGTACTGTTCTTCTTGTATCCATTAGTTCGGGATCGTGTGTAATATAATTTTGTCCTTCCAGAACTTCTGTTGAACAGGCTCTGACCATTTTAGAAGAACCTTCAATTTTACATACACAAATACCACAGGCTGCCCATGGGTTAAGATCATTATGGAAACAGAGTGTAGGAATTTTTACATCATCTATCAATGCCGCTTTTAAAATAGTTGTACCTTTTTCAACCTGAATGGGTTTTCCATTGATTTTTATTTCTATAGTTTTCACTGTTATTTCTCCTTAACGTAACTAAGATACAATAACTGCATCGAATTTACAGACTTCAAAACAAGCACCACATTTAATACAGAGGCTCTGATCAATTTTATGGGCAATTTTTCTTTCTCCTTCTATACAGTTAACAGGACATTTCCTTGCACATACTGTACAGCCAATACATTTTTCTTTGTCTATTGTGTAGGTAACAAGGTCTTTACATTTACCGGCACGACATTTTTTGTCATTTATGTGCTCATAAATTTCTTCTTCAAAAGCTTTAATAACTGATAGAACAGGGTTTGGAGCTGTTTGCCCCAGTCCGCAGAGAGATGCCTTTTTCATTGCCTCTCCCATATCCTTTATCTTTTGAAGATCTGCTATTTCTCCCTTGCCTTTGGAGATTTTATCCAGAAGCTCATATATTTTTTTTGTTCCAATTCTGCATGGTGCACACTTGCCGCAAGATTCTTCCACACAGAATTCAAGATAAAATTTTGCTATATCCACCATGCAGTCATCTTCATCCATAACTATCATTCCGCCGGAACCCATCATGGATCCTACAGCTACCAGGCTGTCAAAATCTATGGGGGTATCAAGAAAATCTTCTGTTAAAACACCTCCGGAGGGACCTCCTGTCTGAACTGCTTTAAAAGCTTTTTCATTGGGTATTCCTCCTCCGATATCAAAAACAATTTCACGGAGAGTAGTGCCCATTGGAACTTCAATAAGACCTGAATTTTTAATTTTGCCTGTAAGAGCAAAAACTTTTGTTCCTTTGGATTTACTGGTACCTTTTTGTGCAAACCAGTTCCCCCCCTTATTTATAATAACAGGGATATTTGCAAGGGTTTCAACATTATTAATAATTGTTGGCTTTCCCCATAATCCTTCAATAGCGGGGAAGGGGGGTTTTGGAATCGGCATTCCCCTGTCCCCCTCAATGGATTTTATTAAAGCAGTTTCTTCTCCGCATACAAAAGCTCCTGCGCCAAGACGTATTTCAAAGTCAAAATTAAATTTACTGCCAAGAATATTATTTCCAAAGATCCCATACTCTCTTGCCTGTTTAATAGCTGTTTTAAGTTTTGTAATTGCCAGGGGATACTCTGCACGTATGTAAATAATTCCTTCATTTGCACCAATGGCATAACCTGCAATTGCCATTGCTTCAAGAACAGAATGAGGATCCCCTTCAAGGGTACTTCTGTCCATATATGCACCAGGATCGCCCTCATCTGCATTACAAATTATATATTTATTATTATTTTTTACAGATTTGGAAAAACTCCATTTCATCCATGTTGGAAAGCCTGCACCTCCGCGGCCACGAAGGCCTGATGTTTTTAGTTCATTTATAACATCATCCGGGGACATTTCAAAAAGTACTTTTTCCAGTGCTGCATATCCTTCACGAACAATATATTCATCTATTTTTTCCGGATCAATAATACCACAGTTCCTTAAAACAATTCTGTACTGTTTATAATCAAAGTTGTCCTCTTTTTCTTCTTTAAGTATATCTTCAGCAGGTTTAGCAAATATATGACTTTCTACTTGTCTGCCGTAAATTACATGTCTTTCTATAATTTTTCTTGCTGCTTCCGAATCAACGTTTCCATAGAGTGTTTCGGGCTGCCCTGGAGTTATTACCTTTATTGTAGGTTCTGCATAGCAAAGCCCCATACATCCGGCTTGCCTCACAGTTATATTGTTAATATCCTTTTTTTCTATTTCTTTGAGGATTGTCTCAAAGGTTTTATCAGCTCCAGCAGCTATTCCACACGTACCCTTCCCTACAATTATTTGTATATTATTTTCTTCTTTATTTTCCAAAACCAGTCTGGCTTTATGATCTTCTCTTAATTTTCTAAGATCCTCTCGTGTTTTTGTTGCCATTGTTTTTCTCCTTGGAGTGGTTCTTTTATCTATCTTTAAATTTTGCTATTATTTCAGGGAGCTGATCCTTTTCCAGCTTTCCAAAAACTTCTCCATCTATAAGAATAACCGGAGCAAGACCACAGCATCCAATACAGCGAACACTTTCGATTGAAAACAGCCCGTCATCAGTTACAGTATTGATACCAATACCAAGCAATATTTCAAGTTCATTTATCAGATCAACACCACCCTTCAAATAACAGGCAGTACCTGTACAAACCTGAATATTATGATCACCTGGTTTTTCCAGTTTGAAAAAATTGTAAAAGGTAATTACTCCGTAAATTTTTGCAAGAGGTGTATCCAGCAGATGTGACACTTTTATTGCAGCCTGTCTTGGAATATAACCAAATTCTTCCTGAACTTTATGAAGTACCATTACAAGATTACCTTGCTTATTTTTCCATTTTTTAATAAATGAACTGAGTTCCTTTGAAAACTCAATTTTGGAAGTCTTTACTTCAGACATAAATTCTCCTTATGACTAAGAACGGGTTCCCACATTTCGTGCTGTCCCTTTTATCTCTCATATGTTCCTTTTTTAGTTTGTATTTTTTTACCATGTTAATAATTATTACAATGATAATGTAGGGAATGTTAATAAAAAATTAGATTAATATCAACTCTTTGTCACAATAAAATTACAAATACACATAAAAAATTCAATTTTTGTAAATAAAAAATATTTCAGGAGATAAAAAATACTTATATTTTTAATTTATTAATAAACTATAAAGTTTCTTTTTAACTTCAAGACATTCCGGAGTTTCATTATCTCTTTTTCCCCTGGTAACAGGATTAATAAAATGGCCTACTACAGTGCTTGGCCTGGCAGGGGATAGAACAAATATTTCATCTCCCAAAAGAGCCGCTTCCCCTATATCATGGGTAACAAAAAGAGCTGTTCGATGGTCTTTTATCCAAAGAGATGAGAATAGTTTTGTAAGGTGTAGTTTCAATCCCGGATCAAGGGCCTGAAAAGGTTCATCCATAAGAATTATTTCAGCCGGGTAGGCAAATGCTCTTGCAATTGCTACTCTTTGGCGCATTCCTCCGGATAATTCAGCAGGATAGTAGTT
>JALTGJ010000171.1 GCA_027077185.1 Spirochaetales bacterium
TTATTACTGAATTTATAACATTATCCATTTTGGTCTTTGTAACAGGTTTGAAATTTCTTTCAGAATTGTTTGCTGTATATATTGAATAACAAATTACCTGTACTGCCTGAGCAAGATTTAGAGATGGTGATTCCAGAGAGGAGGGGATGGTAACGGATATATTACACAGGGCTAACTCTTTTACTGTTAGTCCATTTGTTTCTCTGCCAAAAACAATGGAAATTTCTCCCTGGTTAATATCGGCTATCTTTTTTGAAAGTTCTTCCGGAGTATGTGTTATAAACTTACGCTTTTTCCCATTTCTTCTTGTCGTTCCTGCTATTAGGACACTATTTATAAGAGCCGAATTAAGGTCGTTAAAACGCTGTGATTTTTCATATATATCAAACGCATTTACAGCTAGATTTTTTATTTTTACTGTATCGTAAATAGTGCTGCCTGTAATTGCAAGTTTATGAATCCCCATAGTTTTCATGGCCCTGCAAATTGCTCCTATATTAGCACTTGTTTTGGGTTCAACCAGAACAATTTGTATCTGATCCAATGTTTTATTCATATACAGACTGTAATTATTTTTATATTTTTAGTAAAGAAAAATATATAAAAAAAGGGACAGATTTATAAAATCGTCCCTTTTAATACAGAAAATATTTAAATCTATTTGGAACCAATTATACAGAGCCATTGTGCTTCTGCCACAATCTCATCTCCGACAAAAGCTTTACCTTTCTGTTTAAGCATTTTGGGAGAGACTCTGACATTTTCAATTTCAAATCTTACCAGATCTCCGGGGACTACCTGTCTTCGGAATTTGGCTTTTTCTATTGTTGCAAGAAAAAACAAAGCATCTTTATCCAATATTCCCTGTTCGTTTATTCCCGCGCCTCCGCATTGTGCCATCGATTCTACAAGTATTACACCCGGGACGACAGGGTATTCCGGGAAATGACCTTTAAAGAAGAAATCATCCTGGGTAAATAATCGTTCTCCTGTAATTTTCTCCTTACCGACTTCAAGCAACTTATCTACAAATAGAAAAGGAGACCTGTGGGGTAGAAGATCCTTCACATTTTTCATTTAAGAATACTCCTTAAAAATTAATGTTGCATTATGTCCGCCAAATCCCAGTGAGTTTGACAGGACTGTCTTAATTCTGCCTTTTTCACCATGACCCGGAATATAATCCAGATCACAGCCCTCTCCTGGTGTTTCAAGATTTAAAGTACCTGG
>JALTGJ010000172.1 GCA_027077185.1 Spirochaetales bacterium
ACAGAATCTGTTTTAGTTAATCTAAAGAAAGGCCTGTTAAACAACGGATATTTAGTTTTATTTGCCTTTATCGGACGCTTTCTATTTTTTGATATCCATTCCCAGACAATTATTTTAGGGTCTGTAAAGGCCGAATATTTGCTGGAAATAGCTGCATTTATTGTAATGGGACTGTGGTTTTTTATAAACAGGAGTGCCCGGTTACTGGATCTTCTTTTCCTCGAGATGTCCCTTGTCTTTCTTCTACTTGTTCTGTTTATAGAAGTTCCTGTAACAATACTTCCTGCTGTTTTAATGACTCTTGCAATAGTGTTGTTACTGACTGGCCGATTTTTCAAAAACAGTTTGTCAAGGTTAAGAATAGTTTCAGTTTTTCCTGCATGGATTGCAGCTTTTTTAATTGCCTTTGTTACAAGCCCTTACCTTAGCCCATCTTTAGCTTATACAGATTTGGCCTGGATAATGAGTGCAGCTGGAATAGGGCTTCAGTTTGTCTATTTGATTTTGTTTTATAATACTCATAATATGGATAAAATAAGTCTTCCTTCTAAATTATTAAAACTGGAGGAACCCATAAACAAATTAGTTTCCGGAAAAAATATTTTTCTCTATTATCCGGTTTTTGCATCCATACTTTTCTTTTTTATCTGGTCCTTTAGTGGGGCAGTATTAACAGCATTAATAAGCTTTGAAGCTCTGCTTATTCTGGTTCTAAGTATTATAGTTAAAGAGGATTCTTTTAGATATACGGCTCTTGGGGGAATAATTGCAGGTATTATCCGCCTGGTATTTTTTGATCTAAGGGAAGCAGAGATATTTGTAAAAGCAATTGCTTTTATTGTGGTATCTGTAATTATGCTGCTGATGAATGTGCTGTATAATAAGTTTAAGGACAGGGCTTAGGAAAATAGATACATAACCTATGTTCTGTACTTGATATTTGAGTAATAATGGTATAGTTTTTATATATGGCTGGTTTTGAATTTGATCAAGCTAAAAGTGCTTCGAATTTAATAAAACATGGTATTGATTTTGTAGAAGCACAAAAACTGTGGAATGATCCTGAGTTTGTAGAAATTCAGGCTAAATCTGAAAAAGAACCACGTTATTTGGTCATAGGACTTATTGGGGAAAACCACTGGTCTTCTGTAATAACTTATCGTGGTGATAACATACGAATTATTTCTGTAAGAAGATCTCGGAAATTGGAGGTGGAGCTGTATGAAAG
>JALTGJ010000173.1 GCA_027077185.1 Spirochaetales bacterium
TTCTGAAAAAGGCCTGTTACTTTCAAAAACAGATCCAAATCCCCATATTTTTGTTATTTTAGGAATTCTGGATATTAGAAGAGCAGCTAACCTTTTGGCTTCTGATTCTGCTTTTTCCCGACGATGAACTATATCTATTTCATATTTATAATTACCTGTTTTTAACCGCTTTGCATAATTATAAATACTACTATCCTGTTCCATTATAAATCCATTGCCTCTTTTAGATCGTTAAGAAAGAGTAAATATTTATTAACGGCTTTTCTGAATCCTGTAATTGTATCCGGAACTTTTTTCTGAACAAGTAGAACTTTATCTGCATCTATAGGTCTGGCATACAGATTTCTAAATAAGTGTCTAAAAGTCCTAAGATCATCCATAAGATAATATGTCTCATCATCAAGAAAAGCTGGTCTGACACCCTCAATATTCAGTCTCATTCTAGTCAGAAGATCCTTGTGCCATGTACTTTCAGATAAATTGTTTTCAAAGAATTTTGCAATTCGGAAGCAGGCATTCTCCATAATGGAAAAAAGATTATGAATAGTATATCCCAGGGCAGCATAATCAAGATAATCGATGGCACCTGCTTTGATTCGCTCTGCTGCCTTTTGATTGGATGTCTGAAGTGTTTTTATCTGCTCTGTATCATATTTTAATTCTGCACGTAGTCTCTCAATATCGTCTTTTGTCCGTTTCATGTAAAAAGAATACAACATTCATCTTTATCTGACTAGACTATAGGAATACAGGGACGGAGCATTACGAAAAATCTCCAATAAATTTCTCCCCTCTTAAAATTTGTATTCCATAGTTATAGAAGTTTTTATCATTTGAAATTATTGTGTTGCAGCCGGATTCTTTTGCACTCAAGGACTTGAATTCAGCAATATTAACTCCTCAAATAAAATTATTAAAAATAATGCCCCAAATATTTTTAACCCTATCAGGCCACTGGATGATGGTGTCCAGGCTGACAGTGATGGAGATGGGATAGGTGATGTTGTAGATTTAACGCCTTTGTTCTAAAGAATTTCATTGCAGTTTAATAATTACCTGGATATTGCTGATATTACTTATTCTGATGGTGGTATTGGAGATGTTGCAGATATTATATTCTTTTCAGAAAAAACTTTACCTGAATACTAATAAATTTAACCAAATATGAATTTATAAATATGATTTTATAAATTGCATGTGATATATTTGTAAACTAGTAGTGTAT
>JALTGJ010000174.1 GCA_027077185.1 Spirochaetales bacterium
TATTACGGCAGTGCAAGTGTCTCTCTGAAGAATTTTGATGCATCTACAGCAGCCGGCCGGGGTGCAAGTTATTATCAGACAGTTCCCCCTGCAATGAGTACAGTTTCTGAAGCCGATGCTCTTAACAATGCAGTTGCTTCAGCTACTTTTAATGCTATAAAAAAAGCCGTTGATCAGGCACGAAGTTATACACGAAAAGAACTGACTCAGGGAATTAAATATGATCTTGTAATTCAGAATACAAGTGATTCCCGATTAATGAGGACCTTTATGAAAAAAATGGAGAGGAAGGTTAAATCTATAAAGAGGATTTCAACTTCTCCCGAAGAAACAAAGTACGATGTTAGACTTATCGGCAGAATTGAAGATCTGGAAGATTTGGTTTACGATGTTTCAGAAGGTCTTGACGGACTTGAAGGTATGTCTCTGGTATATCAGAGAGGTAATTCAATTACATTTGATTCTGGTCTGTAAAGGAGAATTTCTTTGAAAAGAAAAAACAATTTATTATTTTATACAATATTTTCACTTTTTATTCTTATTTTTATAACCATTGGTTGTTCGTCAGTTCCCATGTCTGAAAGTAAGGGTACTTTACCTTCATGGGTAACAATGCCTCCGGCTGATACCAGTGATACTGTTTACTTTATTGGAGCAGGTTCTGACTCATCCGGGGATACTGCCATGGCCAGAACTCTGGCTGGTGCGGATGTAGTTTCTTCTATTACAAAATTTTTAGGTGTAAAAGTCAGCTCTGAAACAACAGTAACGGCTAAGGATACACTGGATAAATTTACTTCAAATCTTGATCAGACTATTCAAGAAAGTTCCAGCGCTCAAATAGGTGATTTCAAAATTATTGAGTCTTTTACAGAGAAAAATGGTGAAATTGTAAATGTTTATTTGTTAGGAGCGTATAATAAGAAGGCTCTCCTGGAGGAGCAGTCAAGGATAAAAGCTGTCTTTGCAGAGCAGCGAGAGGCAATATCAGGTCCGGAAGCTGAAGGTGATACTCTTACAGCTTCAAATGCCTACTATGCTGCAGCTGTAAAGTACATTGAAGCAGCAGCAGCTGCTTCAACAACTGATATTGATAATGCAGATATTAAATTCGAACGAAATATGAACAAGGCCAGAAAAGCTATTGGAAGTATTAATCTATATGCTCTAAATGATAACATTAATGCGTTTATAAAACAGACTTTTACTGAACCTTTTAATCTTAAAATTACAGGTACCCCAGGGATAGATGGAAAAGTACTGGAAGGTGTCCCTGTTAAAATAAGCTATAAAATCGTAAGACCTAATGGAAGGAAAAGTATCAGGGTTGAATCCACTGTCTCAGATAAGGATGGAAGAGTTTCCTTTTTAAGACCCCCTGCTAATTTTGTAGGTACAGAAAGAGTTACAATGTCTCTGGATTTTACCTCCCCTCTCGAAACACTGGAAAATGTTCCGGACCGTCTATATCCACAGCTTGAAGCGTTGGAAAAGCTTGTAAAATCCAGGAGTGTTGGTTTTACTTATAATGTAATCTCCAGAGCGAAGGAAATAGCTACTGCAGTTATGATTATAGATCAGGATAATAGCGGTGCTCCTACAGGAAAAACAGAAACTACATCTGGAATTATGGAAGTTCTTACTGCCCATGGTTTTTCTATCCGCTCAATAGATGTTGACAAATCCATTCTTGCTATGGGAGATGAGAGTCTGATTAAAGCTATTGCAGGTAAGTATGCCGGAAGGTTTAAACGAATTGTCTTTGGAAGTGTCGGGATTAGTGATTTCCAAAAAGACGGGGACAAATTTACAGTTAAAGTTTCGGGTGATATTAAAGTAGCTGATTTAGCAACTGGTAAGATTATTTATAATTCAGGAAATAAATTTAAGACAGCAATAGGCAGTAATGCTTCCAGTGCTATGTCTGCAGCCTTTAAACAGTTTGGAAAGGTTGTTGGAGAGTCAATGGCTAACAGTCTGCCCTAGATAGTAGGGAAGGGTTTGAAACTCTTCCCTACTATTTCATTTTTTCCTTTAATTTTTTTAGATCATTATCTACTTCTATGTCAATTATTTTATTTTCCAATTCTATATTTTTGCTGTCCCCAATCAGTTTTTCCATATCTTCAAGAAGTTTAGCAGGGTTAACAGAAGGTTGTTCCTGCAGCTTGTTTGTAGATTCCAGGGCATTGCCAGCTTCGGATTTTAGTTCTATCAGTTTGCTTATTAAATATTTAATACTGTCTTGAATATTTTCAACCTGATTTTCTGCCTCGCTCTGGAGTTTTATTTTGCTGTTTTCTTTAGCCAGTTTTGCTCTGTTTTCCCATTTTTTTAATTCTTCCTGTTTTGTTAAATATTTCTTTTCCAGAATTTTGTATTCTGTTTTAATTGTAATATAATATTCTCTGTCATATGTTGATTTAGTATTTAATATTGAACCCATGTTCGCTCCTCCATACTTGAAATTTATAGTTCTCCCTGATAAAACCTACTATATCATATATGAAATAAGCATTTTAGGTTTAAGCCCCTCAGGTAACAGAAATTTAGGGTATAAATTACATTTTAAACTGATTTACTTTACGTAAAATATGTGGTATATTTTATACGTGGAGAAAGCTATGAATAAAAAATTAACTTTGTCTTTAGATAAGGTAATAATTGAACAAGCTAAGTTATATGCACACAGTCATCGTGAATCTTTATCACAAATGGTTGAAAATTATTTTAGATTTGTTACATCTGAAACAAAAGAAAAAAAAATTAAAGTTGCACCAGTTGTAAATGAATTATTGGGGTCAATCAAAGTTCAGGATAATTTTGATTATGACAAAGTTAAGTCTGAATATTTGGAAAAGAAGTACTTAAGTGATTAAAATTTTTATCGATTCTGATATTATTCTGGATTTACTTTTAAGAAGAAAAGAATTTGAAAGTGCTGCAGAACTCATGACCGGATTGGTGGAAAAGAAATATCTTGGGTATACTACACCTATAGTTGTGGCTAATATTCATTATATAATGACAAAGCTGGAAAACAAAACTAAATCTATTGAAAATATAAAGAAATTAAGAAAATTTATTTCAATTTTAACTATTGATGAAGAAATTATTGACGATGCACTATCATTGAGAGCGAATGATTTTGAAGATTCAATACAATATCTTACATCAGAGAAACATGAAATGGATTTTGTAATTACCAGAAATAAAAAAGATTATAAGAAGTGTAAACTAACGGTTTTAGATGCCCGGGAATTTCTGAAGCTGGATAAAAACTCTAAAAATCAAATTACCTAAAAGGCTTTTTTAAGGATTGTTATGGAAGATCTTGGTTACGATACTGATGAACCAATTGTAGCGCTGGCTACTGCAATGAGAGAGAGTGCAATTGCTGTTATACGTACAAGTGGTGTAAACAGTGTAAAATTATTTTCCAAAGTTTTTTCAAATTCCAAAGGAATTCTTAATTCCAAAGGGTTTACCCTGCACTATGGATATATAGTAGATGAAGAAAGCGGGAATAAAATTGATGAAGTTACAGCAGCAGTATATCGATCTCCAAAAAGTTATACAGGACAGGAAAGTGTGGAAATTTTCTGTCATGGGAGTCTGCCGGGAATTGAATCTATAATTACTGTGTTGAAGAATGCAGGGTTTAGGGACGCAGCTCCGGGAGAATTCACAATGCGAGCTTTTCTAAATGGTAAAATGGATTTAAGTCAGGCAGAAGCAGTCGCCGAGATTGTTCAGTCCAGGTCAAAACAGGCTCATTCTCTTGCATTGAAAAGATTATCAGGTGCTGTTTACAGCAGAATAAATTTTGTAAAGAAAATATTAATAAATTTAATGAGCCTTATCGAAGTTCAGCTGGATTACCCGGATGATGAAATTGGAGAGGAGACAAATCTATCACCGAAACCATTATATGAAGCAGAGAGTGAAATTACTAAACTTATAGATAGTTACAGGGTTGGTAAAATATTTCATGAAGGTGTGACAGTTGCACTTGCAGGTGGGACAAATGCGGGGAAATCATCTCTCTTTAATCTTTTTCTTAGAGAAGATCGTTCAATAGTATCTGAATTAAGCGGGACAACCAGAGATTTTATAGAAAGCTGGATATCTATTGATGGTATTCCGGTCCGTCTGATAGATACCGCTGGAATAAGGGATGCTTCACATCCTGTAGAAAAGGAAGGTATAAGGCGCAGTGAAGAAATAATTAAAAATTCTTCCCTTGTACTGTATATTATAGATGGAAGCATTGGCATGACAGAAGAAGATAAAGGTGTTTATGCAAAATATAAAGAGAATAAAGCTTATATTTTTGTTTGGAATAAAATTGATGCATCTGTTGGGAATCCTGAAAATAATTTTATAAAAGTCAGTGCAATGAGTGGAGAAGGATTTGCTTCTATGGAGAGTATTATTTCTTCCAGGCTTACAGGGGTTCATGTTACTGGAACAGAACTAATGATAGATTCATTACGTCAGAAGGATCTTCTTGTTAAAGCAAAAAAAGCCCTTGGGAATGTAAGAACTTCTATGGAAAATAATGTATCTCTCGATGCAATTGCCATGGATTTAAAGGATGCTCTTGACGCAATTGGCGAAATAACAGGAGAAGTAAGTTCAGTAGATATACTTAATAATATATTCTCCGGGTTTTGTGTAGGAAAATAAAATGGATTATGATGTAATTGTTATAGGTGGTGGACATGCAGGTATTGAAGCCTGTCTGGCTGCAGCAAGATTAAATTTTAGAACTTTGTTAATAACCCAGAGTCTTGATTCGATAGGCAGGTTGTCCTGTAATCCTGCTATTGGAGGACTTTCCAAGGGCAATATTGTTAGAGAAGTTGATGCCCTTGGCGGTGAAATGGGAAAATTGATAGATGCTACAATGATACAATTTCGAACGCTGAACAAACGTAAAGGGCCGGCTGTTCAGGCTCCCAGAGCCCAGGCTGATAAGTTCTCATACAACAGGCTTGCAAAGGAAACTTTGGAAAATCAGGCAAATTTATTCCTGTTTCAGGATACTGTTGTGGATCTTCTAACTGATAAAAAGGGAAGTTCTGTTGCAGGTGTTATTACAGAAAGAGGTAATAGAATAAGTTCCAAAGCAGTTGTTCTCACCACCGGTACATTTATGGAAGGAAAGGTTTTTATTGGTGAATATCAGGTTTCTTCCGGGAGATTAGGTGAACCTGCTGCCATAGGTCTGGGTGATTCCCTTCGTAAAATGGGTTTTAGTCTTGGGCGGATGAAAACAGGAACTCCTGCAAGAGTTTCTGCATCCTCTCTAAATTTTGATCGTATGGAAGAGCAGCCCGGAGATAGGATAATGCTTCCGTTTTCATTTAGTACAAGGGAAATTTCACGTCCTTCAGTTCCTTGTTTTATTACCTTTACAAATGCAAAAACTCATGAAATTATAGATGCCAATATGAGCAGATCTCCTCTTTATGGTGGTGATATTGTCGGGAAGGGACCCAGATACTGTCCTTCACTGGAAGATAAGGTTGTTAGATTTCCCGATAGAGAAAGGCATCAGATTTTTGTAGAACCCGAAGGCATAGGAAGCCAGGAAATGTACTTGAATGGTATTTCCACTTCTCTTCCGGAAGATGTTCAGCTGGATTTTCTACGTACTATTCCCGGGCTTGAGAACGTAGAGATTATGCGCCCTGGTTATGCAGTGGAATATGATTATATGGATCCTACTGGTTTATATCCTTCTCTTGAGACTAAAAGACTGTCTGGTCTGTTTGTTGCAGGACAGACAAACGGTACTTCAGGATATGAGGAAGCTGCATGTCAGGGATTAATGGCTGGAATAAATGCATCAATGAAACTTCAGGGAAAGGAAGCTCTGGTTCTGTCCAGAGATATTGCTTATACCGGTGTATTAATTGATGATCTTGTAACAATGGGTACAGAAGAACCCTATAGAATGTTTACTTCGAGAGCCGAATATCGATTGAATCTAAGACATGATTCTGCTGATATACGTCTTAGTCCCTATGGGTATCGTGCAGGTCTGTTAAGTGATGAAAAAATTGAAAAGTTGCAGGATAAAATAAAGGGAATCGAAGAAATTAAAACACTTCTTGAAAACAGGTATCTGAATGAAAAAGATATAAAACTTGATCCCGAAAATTTTGCACAGCATATTGGAAAGAGTTTCAGTCAGGTTCTTAAAAATCCTGAAGTCTCATTAAATCAGCTTATAAAACTTGAAGATTCTCTAACTAAATTTCCTGATAGTTATATTTCACATACAGAGCTGGATATTAAGTATGATGGGTATATTAAAAGGCAGCTGCAGCAGGTAGACCGTTTTCATAAAATGGAAAAAAGAAAAATACCGGATAGTTTTGATTATGATACAGTTGAGGGAATATCTTCTGAATCCAGAGAAAAATTAAAAAAAATAAGACCAATTTCTATTGGACAGGCCTCTCGTATTTCCGGAGTTAGAAATTCTGATATTGCAGTTTTAATGGTTTTATTAAAAAGGAAGAAAAATGATTGAGAGCTCTAATATTCTAAAAAATGGGCTCGATATAATCGGAATTAGATATTCCTCAAGACAATTTAAAATGATGGAATTGTATATTAGTGAAATTGAACTATGGAATACAAAATACAAACTTGTCAGTGCAGGAGGAGAAGCCTTAATTGTAAGGCATATTCTGGATTCTCTTTCTGCAGTCCCGGTGTTAAATAAGTTATCCTTTTCTACTGCTGCTGATGTTGGTTCAGGGGCAGGACTTCCTGGAATTCCTCTTGCAGTTTTTTTTCCGGAAGTAGAATTCTCCTTAATTGAGAGATCCGGCAGGCGCTCAGGTTTTTTAAGAAATGTTATAAGTCTATTAAATATAGGAAACAGGGTGCAGGTTGTTGAATCAGGAATTGAGCAGGTATCTAAAAGTTATGATTTAGTACTATTCAGAGCATTCAGGAAACTTGAAGACTACTACATGGAACTTGATCGAATAACATTACCGGAAGGTTTTTTATTTGCATATAAAGGGAAATTAATAAGTATCAAAAAAGAAATAAGCGGGTTAAATATACCGGTCAATACCGAAATTATACCTGCAAAGGTACCTTTTTTGGATGAAGAGAGAAATTTCCTTATTTTTACTCAACCTTTTCCAGGTAAGACATAAGTTTTTTCTTATCTATAAGATCGATAAGTCTGGCTTCTACAAATCTTAGTGCACCCTCGGTAAATGTACCTGCAGTAATGCAAACACCTTTCCCTGCTTTTACTTCTTTTGATTTGGAATATAGATCTCTTAAGGCAAACTCTCCTACCTGACCTGCAGCTCTTATAAATCTGAAAAGAATTATATCTTCCCACTTCTTTGTATTTACTTCAGCAAGAATATCTGCATGCTGGTCTTTTTGCACAGATATATCTGTTATTTTAACCTTAGCCTGAGGATACAGTGTAGCTGTAAGCTTTCTGCAAAGCGTTACAAAGTCTGAAGTTGGTGAAATAAGATATGTCTGCAGATTTCTGTTTTTATTAAGTTCATCATACTTGCTTATAAGCATAACTACATCTTTATACCCTGGAACTGCACTATGTAATTCCTTCAGAAGTCCCAAAGCTTTTCCCAAATCCTGTTTTTTTAAATAGGTTAAAGCAAGGTTATATTGAATGTCAGTTTTTACCGTTTTTGAAATGTCTTCATGGCGCAGTCCTATTTCAAAATCCATTATTGCCTTATCTGTTTGATTTAGCTTGAGATTGATTTTCCCGGCAAACTTTGCCGCATTGGGACCCATTACCGGATCAGGTCGAAGATGGGTAAATATTCTAAGGGCTTGTTCCTGTTGCCCAAGAGAACTATAAGCCTGTGCAAGGAGAAATAGCGATTCTTTATCATCCGGCTCAAAATCAATTACCTTTCTTAGCAGCAGGGCAGATTCCTTGATCCGTTTAATATAAAAAAGAGAATGTCCCAAATATCGATTACATAAATGGTGGTCAGGCTTTATTTTTTTTGCCTTAAGTAGCAGTGCCGCAGCTTTTTCATATGATTTTTGTTTAAATAATAAAAATCCAAGGTTATAATCAACCTCAAAAACATCCTGTTTCATTCCTCTGCAGATCATAAGGGCTTTGAATGCTTCGTTAAAATTTTTTAACTCCATGGCACTTAGAGCAAATTTAAGAGTTACTTCAAATTCATTAATTTCTTTATGTGTGGCACACAGATCAATAAGTACTTCATAATATTGATATGATTTATCATATTTCCCCTCATCAAAATATATACCGGCAAGGACAGTAAGAGCATCGGGATCTTTTGGGTTTTGAGCAAGTTTATGATTTGCTTCCTTTTGTAATGCTGCAGTACTTTTCTTTTTTACTCTCTTTTTTGTTCCAGTCGAATCAGTCTTATGTTTTTTGGATGAAATGACGAAGAGTATAGTAACAGCAAATAAAGCTAGAATAATAGGTATAATAAAGATATAATTGCTTTGCATGGATATATTATGCTTGTGTGGCCTATCGAAGTCAAGGATAATAAGTAAGCAGAAAAAATAGTTGACAGTCAGGATATAGGGTCTTAGTCTAGAGTAAGGGGGGTGTAATGTGGAAAATCCTACAATCGGAATAAAAATTGCTGATGGATCATATTTCCCAATTCTTGAGGAAGGTAATTCCAAAAGAAAGCGGTTGGTTCTTACAACTGTAAATGATAATCAGGATAGTGTACAGATAGATCTTTACAAAGGTAAAGGTAGTGAGCTTCTGGAAGCTGTATATGTTGGCAGTTTATTGATAGAAAACATTGTACCGGGTCCAAAAGAATCATCAGAGATAGAGCTTAAGATTGGTTTTGACAAGGATGGAAATTTAAATGCGGAAGCCGGAGATCTTGTTTCCGGCCAGTTTGAATCGCTAAGTATTAGTATGGAAACCTTAGAGGAAGCTTCCATGTATGATGTTCCTGAGTTTTCATTGGATGATAATCCTAATGAACTTAAAATTGATGAAGATGACGGGCTTGATTTTGATAATCTTGAACTCGACAGTGACGACTTGTCTTTAAATGAGGATGATTTTAACTTTCCTGATGAAGAAGAACCAGAAAAAGGTTTTGATGATATACTGGATGATGATCTGGCTGAAATTTCATTGGATTCAGGTGATTCTGATGAATTGTTCGAGGATTCAGATGATAGTATTGATGAAGATGAAAATTATACCCCTGGACTATTATCAGACTCCGAGTCAGTGCATAGAAAGGAAAGAAGCGGTGTTAATCCGTTTCTTATTGCTCTTTTTGTTCTAATTGCTATTGCGGCAATTGGCGGTATTTCGTATCTTATCTTCCGAAGCCTTCATGGAGAAAATCCACCAATTCTTGAGGCTTCCTCCGGAAACAATGCTGTCGGTTCAGCAGCTGAGGCAGTTCCTGCAGTAGTTGTTACAGATACTAACGCAGGTAAACCGGAAGCAACAGTTGAGGGTTCTGCAGCATCAACTGAAGTTAGCAGTGAGGAGCAACCAGTAGATGAAACACCCACAGCCTCCGATAATTCAGTGCAGGAAACTCTCCGGGTTAAGAACAATACCGGTGTATGGTATAAAATTAGGTGGGGGGATACCCTTTGGGGTATTTCCTATTCCTTTTATGATTCTCCGGGCAGTTACAACAAAATTGTTAAAGAAAACCATATTAAAAACCCCGATATCATTTTTGCAGAAACAGAAATATTTATTCCTTCAAAATAATAAATACATTATAGTATTATTATTTCTAATCTTTTCTTTTCCCCTTTTTTCTATAGACCTGAGTAAGAGTGATTTAAATTATTTTACCGCAATTACAGACAGCAGTCTGGATTATACTGCTTTAAAAGAAAAATTGCTTAACAGTGTTTTATTTTCAGATAAAGCAATACGCCTGCAGGCAGCCTTGACTCTTATAGAGAAGAGTAAAAAAAATCATGATTATGACAATGTTATTTTTGTATGCAGAAATTTATTGGATGATGGTTTTAAAGAAAAAATTCTGATTGAAAATTTATTTGAATCTTACTATACGACAAAGGATTATAAAGGTCTTTCATCTGCAATAGATGAGTATTTAGCTGGGAATGATACTTCATTAAAAATTGATTACTACATTGTAATAAGTGACCTTATGGATGGAACTAACCCTGTAGCAGAGTCTTTTTTGAACCTGCTGTTAGAGTATCCCTCATCCAAACTTATAAATGATGCCTATCACAAAATAAAGGACGCTGGGGTTTTTATTCCTGAAAGTACTTTTGTTTTAGCAGACTTTAAGTCCAGGATGTTTGCAAAAAAATATATTTCTGCTGGAATATCTATGACAAAGCTTTTGAAAATACAAAAAACTATCATCAATGATACTCTTGGTAAAAATTACATTATTGGTGAAGTTCTTCTTTCCTCTCAGGTACTTAAAGAAATGTATCGGCTTGCAATTCTCTCCGGCAAGGTTAATGAGCTGTTAATTTCAATTAATGAGATTCTTTCTCTTCCTGATAATAATGACTATGAAATAGGGGAAGTTTACAGTTTTGAATTTATATCCAAATTATATGAAACCAGGGGGAATATTGAACGAAGAACAAACCGCTTAAAGAATGCGTCTGAATCTTTTTATGCGGGTTCCCATTTTACAAAAGGAGCAAGCAGGGAAAAAATGCTATGGTACTGGTATAGCAGTCTCTATAGATATTCCCCTTACAAAGCTGTTGCTCAGCTTGGAAAGCTTACAGCGTTGTGGACCGATCCCGACTACTATAATGATATTTTAAATGAAGCAGCAACTTTTTTTGTTCAGAAGGGAGACTGGGAAAATATTAGGAAAGTAGCGGATATTATTAAGCTTACAGGTCCATCTGATTCAGTTTCTAAGTATGCCTATCTGACAGCAAGAGCAGGAATGCTTAAATATATTCCAATAGATAAAACCGGGATAAATAATTATCTTGTTTTATCATATAAAAATGGATATGGTCTGGCATCCGGGCTTTACTATAGAATTTTATCCGGGATCTATTTAGATACACTGGATAAAGAGAATTTGTCATGGATATTTAATAAGAGTATCAGCAGGAAACCACTGGAAATATCTAATGTTATGGATGGCAGTAATAAGCTGATAGCCGGGCTTATTGAATTTGGATTATTTCCTGAAGCCTACAATTATTTAATGGAGCATCCCTTTTCTAATTTCAGTCTTGTTCGTGAAACAGCACAAAAACTTTTGGAAAATGGTAATTATGCAGATTCTATTCGCCTTATAAGCCGTTACAGCCGCTATAATAATTTTGGGTTTAGCCCTTCTGACCTTTTTATGGTTTATCCAAATGCTTATAAAAAGGACATTAACTTAATAGCTGAAAAGGAAAATATTTACAGTTATGTATTTTCTGCTCTTGTCAGGGAGGAAAGCCATTTTCAGAAATCGGTTATTTCGTCTGCAGGAGCAATTGGCCTTAGTCAGCTAATGCCAGCCACAGCGGCAGATGTAGCTGGAAGGCTGCATACTAAAATCTATAATTTAAAGGATGCTCAAACGAATCTATCTTTTGGAGGGTGGTATCTGGGCAATCTTGTCAGGCATACAGATGTGCTTATTGATGCTTTGTTTGCTTATAATGGAGGATTAACCCGGGTTAAAAGATGGAGGGATACCTGGTCTGATCTGCCAGACGATATCTTTCTGGAAGC
>JALTGJ010000175.1 GCA_027077185.1 Spirochaetales bacterium
ATATAAAATTATAATCTTACAGGTATTTTTTTCTCTAAAAGATATTTCTTAATTCCTTCAACTGTATATCCGTCAATATGCACCATTGAGGCAATAAGAGCGGCATCAGCATTTGCTTTGGTAAAGACATCTGCAAGCTGGTCAGGACTGCCTGCTCCTCCGGAAGCTACAACAGGGATACCTACCCCCTCAGATATCATTTTTGTCAAAGTCAATTCGTACCCCTCTTTGGTTCCATCTGCATCTATAGAATTAAGAACTATCTCTCCGGCACCAAGAGACTCTACTTTTTTAGCCCATTCAAATGCATCCAGATTAACCCGGGTTCTTCCGCCATTTATAACTATACCATAGCCAGAAGGCTTACTGCTATCTGCTTCAACATCCATCCCGACAACAATACACTGCTTTCCAAAATGTGATGCACCATCAGAGACTATACCAGGATTTAATACAGCAGCACTGTTAACACTAACCTTTTCGGCTCCTGCAAGAATAACTTCTTTCATATCATCAAGGGTTCGTATACCGCCGCCTACAGAAAATGGAATAAATATTTTCTCTGCTACTCTTCTTACAAGGTCAATCATAATCCCGCGTTTTTCAGAAGAGGCAGTTATATCATAGAAAACAAGTTCATCAACACCCTGATAATAATAATCTTCAGCCATTTTTACAGGATCACCGATGTCTACATTACCCTTAAATTTGATTCCCTTAGTAGTTTTACCATTTCGTACATCCAGGCATACAATTATTCTTTTCTGCAGCATATTAATGTCCACCTTGTCCTTGTATAAAGTTATCAAGCAAGTGAAGGCCATGGGGGCCGGATTTTTCAGGATGGAACTGAACTGCTATTAAATTTTCATAATAAAATGCTGATGAAAATGTAATCCCATAATCTGTTTTACCAATACACATACCCTGATCAGTAGGATCGGGATAATAAGAATGGACAAAATAAAAAGAGCTATTATTAGGAATATCTTTAAAAATATAATGGTTTTTGGACTGATTTACCTGGTTCCAACCCATATGGGGAATTTTTAAACCCATCCCTGATGAAAACTCTCTTGATCTGCCTTTAATTAATCCAAGACATTTTGTATCTCTTTCCTCAGAGAAATCCAGAACTATCTGGCAGCCAAGACATATACCAAGGACAGGATTACCTTTTTTAAAGTATTCCTTTATAAAAATATCCAGA
>JALTGJ010000176.1 GCA_027077185.1 Spirochaetales bacterium
GGCATATACCCCGATTGCTGAAAATAGTAGAAGAACAGCAATTTTTAACAATCTCATCATATTTAGAGTATAGTAAATTTATAGACAAGGCAAAAGCCTTGATCAAGATATTGCACTGACTTGTTTTTACTTCTAGAATGGGGAAATGGAAAAAATAGAACAGTTAATTAAAGAACCGGATGAATATGCGGGAGAGAAGGTCGTTCTTGTCTATTATAATTCGATGATACTTGTTGAAGATGCAAAAGAAGGTAATCCAATTCCGGAGTTTAATAAAATTACTTCTTATTATGATCTGTCAGCATCAAGTATACCAATAGGGAAACTGAATGGAATTTACTATTCAGCTCTGTCCGTTGATAGTAAAAAGGATGTACCGGAAAACACAAAATTTATGAATGTACGGCATTTGTACAGAACCAGTAATGAATATCTGTTTTATCTGGCTGGGCTTGGTATGCAGCTTTCTGAATGGAACAGGACAAATAGATACTGTGGCAGGTGCGGGGCTCAAATGGAGAATCATGGCTATGAACGGGCGAAGGTTTGTCCTGATTGCGGACATATAGTATATCCAAAAATTTCTCCGGCAATGATATGTTCAGTAACAAAAGGAACTGAAATTCTCCTTGCCAGGGGGAGTAAATTCAGCCAGCCTGTATATTCTGTTTTAGCAGGATTTGTTGAACCAGGAGAAACACTGGAGGAGACAGTAGAAAGAGAGGTAATGGAAGAAACTGGTATACGCATTAAGAATATAAAGTATTTTGGTAACCAGCCATGGCCATTTTCCAGTTCAATGATGATTGCTTTTACTGCAGAATATGAATCCGGGGATATAAAGATTGATAACAATGAAATATTGGATGCAGGATGGTATTCAGCAGATAAACTGCCTATGCTTCCTTCCTCTTACAGTATTGCAAGAAGGCTGATTAGAAATTTTGTGGAAAATATTTAAATTTGGTGTTTTAATATCAGTTAAATAGAAAAGGCGGCTGAATTCAGCCGCCCTTGAAATGAATTATTTAGTTTGTAAATCCACAGTAATGGAATATGAAGCAGGTACTTCAACACCAACTCTTACTTTGGCAAAATAATTATCAATTTTTTGAACTTCAAGAATTTTAGGCTGAACTTTTGCAGGGCTTTCTTTTCTTCCCCAGTTAATCTGTGTTCCAGTTACAGAATAACCCTTTTCTGAAT
>JALTGJ010000177.1:0-3754 GCA_027077185.1 Spirochaetales bacterium
CTAGCAGATATTATCAATATAAAATGCCTGGCAATATTTCCCGACAGTACAACGACAGATCATATATCTCCAGCAGGAAATATTGCAAAAGATAGCCCTGCCGGCAGGTATCTTACTGACAGGGGGACAGACCCGAAACAGTTCAACTCCTACGGCAGCAGAAGAGCCAATCATGAAGTTATGATGAGGGGGACATTTGCAAATATACGTATAAAAAACAGAATGCTTCCAGGGATAGAGGGAGGCTACACAAAAGACAGCACTGGAAAAACTGCCGCAATATTTGATGCAGCGATGTCCTGGGGAGAGAAACCATTAATAGTATTTGCAGGAAAAGAGTATGGAACGGGCTCATCCAGAGACTGGGCGGCAAAAGGGCCATCTCTTCAAGGGGTAAAAGTAGTAATTGCGATGAGTTATGAGCGTATCCACAGGTCAAATCTTCTGGGAATGGGCATTCTCCCCCTGGAGTTTACTAAGAAAGAATCTGTTGACACTTTAAAAATTACAGGAGATGAATCTTTTATGATAAAAGGTTTAAATAATATTGAACCGGGAGGAGAACTTGAGGTGGAAATACAACTTAAAGATGGTAGTTTAAAAAGCTTTCCTGTAAAAGTTCGTATAGATACAAAACTGGAACTGGAATACTGGAAAGCCGGGGGCATTCTAAACTATGTATTACTCGAGTTTATGAAATAGATCCAAAAGTACAACAGTAAGGTTCATTTTTTCTCCAAAAAAACAATAAATTATCAGTTTCACAGCTATTAATGTCAAATTTAAAAAGCAAAAAACCATTTTATCCCATACTAAGAGATATGGAACTAAAAAATATATCCGAAAAGCAGCCCAGAGAAAAATTAATTATCTATGGAGCCCAGCATTTATCAGACAAAGAACTAATGGCAATTCTCCTTGGGACAGGAATAAAAGGGAAAAATGTTATCGCCCTGGCAGAAGAAGTATTAACCATACTGGACAAATATAATTATAAAACCACAATTAAGGATTTACTTAATATTTCCGGGCTTGGAAACGCAAAGTCCACACTTATTACTGCATCATTAGAGCTTTCAAGAAGAATACTTTGCCCGGAGAGAAGAAAAATAACTGCACCTGCAGATGCCCTTCCGTACATAAACCATTACTCTGACAGAAAACAGGAACACTTTTTATGCCTGTCCCTTAATGGTGCTCACGAAGTAATTCAGTCGAGAGTTGTATCCATGGGTTTGGTCAACCGTACTCTTGTACATCCCAGGGAAATATTTTCTGACCCGTTAAAAGACAGAGCTGCAGCAGTTTTGATTGCCCACAATCATCCCTCGGGTAATATTGAACCCAGCCGGGAGGATATAGATATTACAAGAAGAATTAAAAGTGCCGGACTTATACTGGGAATAGAACTGCTTGATCATATTATTTTTACAGATAAGGCGTATTACAGTTTTTTGGAAGAGGGGAAGATTTAAAGCCCGGTACCTCGATACATTTTTGCACCTGTCCTGAGTGAGACGGAGTCTTGTATCGAAGGAAGCAAAAACACTCGGTAACCGGTGGTGCCGTACCCTGAGTAATTGCTAATTTTGTGGTAATTATTGCTCATGAAAGAAAACACGAGCAATTGTATCGAAGGGTACTTTTATTTATAATGGAGGAATGAAAACCATGGGAATCCCAAAGAAAAAGACTGATTATAAATTTACTTATAAAGATTACAGCTCCTGGCCGGATGATGAGAGGTGGGAACTGATTAACGGGGTAGCATATGATATGTGTGCAGCACCAGTAAGAAAGCATCAGGAATTGAGTTTTAAATTAAGTGCCCTTCTTGCGACATATCTGAAGGAGAAAGAATGCAGAGCCTATGCAGCACCATTTGATGTCTTTTTCCCTGATTACATCGATCAGGATACTGATGATATTTCCACTGTTGTACAGCCGGACCTATCAGTTATTTGCAATATAAACAAATTAATTGATAAAGGGTGTTATGGAGCTCCGGATCTAATTATAGAAATTCTCTCCCCTTCTACTTCAAAAAAGGATCTAAATGAAAAATTCCAGCTATATGAAAAACATGGCGTTAAGGAATACTGGATTATTGATCCCGGGAATAAATTCATACAGGTTTTTCATTTGCAAAATGAAGGCAAAAATTCCGGAAAATATGACGATGGCACTCTGGTTCCACCTGCCAACTGGAGGGAAGATAAAAATACCATTGCAAAGTCAGCTGTTCTTGAGGGGTTTACTGTCAATGTTAAGGAGTTGTTTGATTCTTTGGGGTAAATAAAAAAACCAAATTATTGACTTAATAGTAAAATAATCCTAGACTTTTAAAACAAATAAAAAAGGAGTCCATTATGAAATTGACTATTACACACCAGGAAAAATATTCAAGAGGGGAGCTCCTGTTAAGATCTTTCCTCGGTTATTTTTACATACTTATACCCCATGCTTTTTTATTGTTTTTTGTTGGTATAGGTTCTATGGTACTTAGCTTTCTATCATTCTGGGTAATCCTGTTTACCGGTGAGTATCCCCAGGGCTGGTTTGAATTTCAGACAAAATTCATAAATTGGGGATTGAGGGTAAATGCAGTATTCATGAACTTAATTGACGGTTACCCTGCATTCGGATTAAAAGGAGAGCACAAAAGTGTTCAATTTGAAATTCCATATCCTGCAGGAGTCACTAGAGGGAGTGCCCTTTTACGTGCAATTCTTGGAACAATCTATGTAGCCCTACCCCATTATTTCCTTTTGGAATTCAGAATGATAGCAACTATGGTACTGGCATTTCTCGCATGGTGGGTTGTACTTTTTACAGGTTCATATCCTGAATCATGGCATGCATTTAATGTTGGAACTTTACGATGGAGTACCAGAGTTTCTCTGTATCTTGGATATATGATAAAAGATTACCCACCTTTTAGTGGACGGGAATAATTTTGATTGATACTTTAAAAACTGATTCGCTGGGGAAAGTTATTCTTCCCCAGCCTGAAGAAATATCCAAAAGAGAAAAAGAAGATGCCATGGGTGCATATTTAATGATGTTTGCAGCAATGGGAGCTGGTCTCCCCCTGCCATTAATCAACCTGCTTGCATCTGTTATCTACTATTTTATTAACAAAAATAAATCAAGATATGTAGCATTTCATTCTTTTCAATCTTTGGTAACTCAAATTCCGATTTCAATATTAAATGCTATTTTGCTTGGATGGCTAATTAGGTCTTTTATTATAGCAGGGGATTTTGCTTTTTCAACAGCTTTCTTTGTGTACCTGGGATTTGTTGTATTATGGAATATTGTTTATATGGTGCTTTCGATTGTTGCCTGCGTTAAAGCCAGAAAAGGTTTGCTCTACTATATGTTTCTATTTGGAACAATTTCTTTTGACAGGTTTTACGGAGAAAGAGCATTAAAAAAACAGAAACTTCTATCTGATAAACAGAGGGAAACAAATGTTCCTCCATCCGGATATTAAATAGAAGCTCTTTAATGAAAAAAATACTAAGGGATTCATTAATACTGCTCATAGTTCTACTAATTTCAGGTTTTATTGTTTTTTACCTTATAAAACTATTTAAACCTGTATCTATAGAAAAGAATAGCTCTGAAAATGTAAGTATTAGAACAGAAAAAACTATAGGTAAAATAATTACCAGGCAAATACTTATTGATGAAAAAGTTTCACATGCACCTTTAACAAAAGAAGCTCTTTCTCAAATGAAAGATATACTCT
>JALTGJ010000177.1:3764-11684 GCA_027077185.1 Spirochaetales bacterium
AAGCAATAGCGAACCATTCCCGTTTGATATAAATATAATTCTTGTTAATTCAAATGAGGTAAATGCATTTGCATTACCAGGAGGAACAATAATAATATATTCAGGTATTTTTAAATTAGCTGATGACCCGGAAGAAGTAATTGCTGTTCTTGCTCATGAAATGGGTCATATATATTACAGAGATTCATATAATTCGGTAATAAACACTATGGGAATCCAGTTTCTTCTTTCCATAATAACAGGAGGAAACAGTGAGCTTGTTACTGAATTAATTAAACAACTTTTAACAACAAAATATTCCCGTAAAGTTGAAGGAAGAGCAGATAAGTTTGCCTTAAAGCTACTATCTGACAGCGGGATTGATCCAATTTACATGGCACACTTCTTTGAACAGATGGAAACACTTTACAGTAACGATAAGGAAGAACCATCTGCCCTCCATTACTTTGAAACCCATCCCTCCGGAGAAAGTAGAATTGAAAAGGCAAAAAAAGCAAGCAGTCTGTTTACAAAAAAAGAAACTGTACTTAAATTTAATTGGGATGAAATAAAAAAAGAACAGCCATCTTTTTTTAATTAAAACCCGGGGAGTTTAAGTTTTGGAACCTGATCAATTAATTTTGACGCTTTATCCTGAATTCCTGATTTCATGTCTGACTGTATTTCATCCTGCTTTGTGTTCAGAACATTCTGCATCCCATTTAAAGAGTCAATTTGCGAAAGAGATTCTACACCAAGCTTATCCATGGAGACATTAAGAGCCTCATTCTCTTTTAAAGAAGGCGCAATATAGTTCAGTAATTCTGTTTTAAGCTCCTCTTTTTTCGCAGCTGCAATTTTATTTATATATTCACCCATCTTCCCAACAAGGATTTCATCTATACTGGAACTTACTTTGATATTTTTTATGCCCCTACTGTCTGCAACTATTTTCACTTTTAAATCTACCTGATCCACATTATCAAGAGCATCTTTTATAACAGTCGATATAAACCCATCCTTATCCACCTGCTCTATTACTATATCCTTCATTAAAATATCAAGGGTAGTTACAACTCCATCCAAATTATCCGATACTATGGATTTGCCTTGTATATCCGTCAGGGAACTCAGTTTTTTTATTTTTAAAGAAGGAATGCCTTTATCCAGTGAAATAGAATTTGAAGGGGAGATAATTTCCATTTCAAACTTTCTTTCAGCTTCAGAACGCATATCTAAAAAACCATCCAGCATAATACCTGATGAATTATTTTTCCAGTCTGCTGTAAATGTCAGCGGGTTAATGAGTTTATCCGGTTCACTTGATACGGACCCAAGTTCTGCAGTTAAAACTCCCGAATTATTATCCCCTCCGGAAACAAAAATATGTTCGATAACAAAATCAGGATTATTTGAACCCGAAAAAGTAAAAACACGTCCGAACTTCCTGTGCAAACCTTTCTGCTTTTCGGTCTCATCCAGCTTTCTGTCCTGCAGTCTCTCATAAACATTCAATGCTTTAACGCCGTAATCATAATAATTATTCCATCTGTTACGAATATACTTTTCTGCTGCTGCAGAAACGAAAGACCGACCATCAGATGACGATAGATCCATTATACTCTCAAGACGGTTTACATCCTTGTCTACTGAATTTTCAAGCAACTTATTTGTCTCTGAAAGATGCTTTCTTTCAGCCTCAAAATCATTCTTAAGAGTAACAATTTCTGCTTTGGTTTCTGCAACCCGGGAATACACATCCGTAATTTTCTGCAGTACAAGCTGTCCCTCTGCAAGTGATCCTGTATCTTTAATGGATACTGATTTTAAAGATGAAACCTGTTCTGATAAGTTATCAAGTTCACTGTTTTTCTCTGCAAAAATATTCTTCCATTTATTTTCTAAATTATTAAGTTCAATATTTCCCTCATTAATCAAATTAAGGGATGTCAGACTACCCTTCTGTTCCTCTAATAGTGCTTTTAAATCAATATCATCAGCATCCAAAGAAAGAAAATCAATTGCCTCAGCTGTTTTATCATCATTATTTTCCTTATTATCCAGGGGAGCCTCCGGCACAACACCATCAACTTCCCGTGGGGTATCCCAGCTAAAATCAGTTAGGGACATCTCCTCTATCCTAATTCGCTTACTAAGAAGCTCCGCCATACTTAATCTAAACTCAGAAGGTCCTGTTTCCATTAAATTACGGTTTGGATGATCTGCATCTGCAATGGCCAGTGAATGATAGGAAAAAGCCCCATGTATTAGAGAAAAGTGAAGTCCGGTCAATTCTGCATTTGCCTGAAAAACTGATTCAAGACCTGTCTCCACTGCTCTGGTAAGTAATTTATCTTTATAAAATAAGTTGAAAATTAAAATTGATGCAATAATAAAAAGGACAACAAATCCTTTCCACCTGGAAATAAAACCCTTATTTTTTTTTATAGATTTTGAAAGAGTCCGTAGGCGTTCATAATCATCTTCAGGTATTTCTCTGATAATTTCCATTTTCCCATCACTGTTCTCTATAAACAATTTATTTACCATCTCTCTTTCCTGAGGAATATGGATTCGTTTTATTATTTTTTTATTTAGAGCTTTAGGAGTATATTTTTTTCGGAAAAGTCCAGGTAGTATCTTCTTTTTCATATTTACACCCTTTTTTTGTAATCTAGGAAAGTAGTACTGATAGTTTATTAACCGATGAAGTTAATTTAGAAATAATTGGTACCCTTTTTATAGCCTTTACAAACTTACTTTCTGCAATTCGATAAGCAATTTTTACCCTATAAATTTTTACTAAAAATATACAAAGAAAGAAAACAGGCAGCCAGAGAATAATTCCTACAATAAAACCACCCATTACCATCGAATTATTAAAATTACTATATGGAATTAAGGGAATATTATTAAGCGCTGTAAAAAAATTATTCAACTGAGGAATATTAAGGACAAACCATCCAATTTGATCCAAAAATGGATCAAAAACTGAAATAAACAATTTAAACAGTCCCATACTAAGCAGCATTGCGGCTATATTATGTTTAAGAAAAAAGGTAATAACAAATATACCAATCCATAATAGATTGCTCCCTGGTATTAATGCCAGCAGAAATCCAAACGCAATTCCTGAGGCAAGTTCAGAAGGACGGGAGTTACTGTTAAGGGCAACTATTAACTTTGCAATAAAAGAAATCATACTTCCCCTCCAATTGACCTGACCATAATAATATAATTATTTAATTATAGAACTAAGTCAAGATAAGGAGGGGATTCCAGACTTAATTATTATCAGGCGGACTGCCTGGTACGTTTATGAGGTCTGCTTTTTTTGGGTCCGAAAGCTCCCATAGAATTATTTTTTGATTTAAATTTAGCCGGTCTATTGGTATTATTTGTACCTTTTCCTGCCTGATTCCCCCTATTTTGGTTTCCTTTAACAGATTTATTCTCTGCAGGAGTTTCAAAAACAGGTTTAAACCCAATTACATTACCTTCAGGTATTGATGTATTTAACAGTTTTTCAATTTTTCTCAGATACGGCCTATCATCAGTAGAAACAAGCGATATCGCAATCCCGGACTTGCCAGCTCTACCTGTTCGACCTATTCTGTGTATGTAATCTTCTGATATATTTGGTAAATCAAAATTAACAACATGACTTAGACCTTCCATATGAAGACCTCTTGCTGCAACATCTGTAGCAACCAGAGCCTGCATATCTCCCTTCATAAAGGACTTAAGTGCACGTGCCCTGGCAGCCTGACTTTTATTACCATGAATAGCAGCCGAGGGGATCCCCCCCTTATTAAGCTGTGATGTAAGACGGTTAGCTCCATGTTTTGTTCTTACAAAAATTAGAACACGATACCATGCTTCATCTTTTATAAGATAAGAAAGAAGATGCCGTTTCTGATTTTTTTCTACAAAATGTACAAGCTGTTCAACTTTCTCAGCAGGAGCATTTCTTTTTGTTACCTCAACAGAAACATAATCTCTAAGAATCCCCTTTGCGAGTTTTTTAATATCATTTCCATAAGTTGCAGAAAACATTAAATTCTGGCGTTGTTTTGGGAGAAAAGATATAATTTTCTGTATATCCTTAATAAACCCCATATCAAGCATTCTATCTGCCTCATCAAGCACCAATATTTCCACTTTGGAAAGATTAATGGTTTTCTGTTGCAGGTGATCCAAAAGACGTCCAGGTGTAGCAATTACTATATCGGTACCATTTCTTAGATTGGCAATTTGTGGATTTATTTTAACTCCGCCATATATTTTCATTGTATCCAATGATAAATATTTTCCATAATCCTGAAAACTCATCCCTACCTGATCTGCAAGCTCCCTTGTAGGTGTAACTATAAGAGCCCTTGGGCTTCTGGATCCATTAAAAGTTTTTTCACTTAGTCTTTCCAGTATAGGCAAAGCAAATGCCGCTGTTTTACCTGTACCGGTCTGAGCTCCGCCCAATACATCTTTTCCCCTTAAAATTGCAGGAATAGCCTGAGCCTGAATAGGCGTAGCTTTTGTATAGCCTCTTGAGCTTACAGCCCTAAGAAGCCCGGGTTTTAAACCCAATTCTTCGAATATCATTATTTCTCCTGGAAAAAATGATAAAAAAATCCTAACATTAATATCAACATAACAATTCAGTACTTTTTATCATTCTTCCTAAACCAGCCCTGCAAAATTATATTGCTCCAGTCCAGGCAAAGTTCTGTTTATTTGTTTTTTATATGTTTTAGACCGGAAGTTAACACATTTGAGACTGGAAACTAACACATAACCCAACTAAATGTAAAGTACATTAAGAATTGCTGTATTTTTTTGCTGTTTTCCCCGGTTTCTTTTAATAAAAAAAATTATATTGAATGAAATGTAAAAAGCACCATTGATTAATTAACTGGATAATTATAGCATAAACAAAATTTTAACGAGTAAGTAAGAGGTTACAATGGCAACTGGAACAGTAAAATGGTTTAATTCATCAAAAGGATATGGTTTTATTCAGCAGGAAGGTGGAGATGACTTATTTGTACATACTAATGAAGTACAGGGTTTTATCGACGAAGGTGATCAGGTGGAATTTGAAGTAGGTGAAGGTCGAAAAGGACCTTGTGCTACCGGTGTAAGAAAAGTTTCCGAATAAAACAACGACAGAGCCAATTTTAGATTAAGATATTCTAATATTGGCTCTTTTTTAACTTTTACTCCACACCTTAATTGTATATTCTAACTACATTCCAGCCGTATATAATAAAAACGTACGTCAACAAGTATTAAAAGTCAACATAAAATTTATACAGGGCTTTTTAAAATCGATAATTATGGCCTGAATCTAATTGTAAACTCAGTTCCATCTACATTATTAAAATCCAGACGGCCTTCCAGCTGAGTTTCAGTCAGAAGGTAAATTAACTGCATTCCCAGGGTATTGCCCATTTTTATTTTTTCAATATCAGAAACACCTACACCATTATCAGATATCCTAAGAAGAATATCCTTATTATCAACTATCATAGAAATTTTTATTGTATTGTTATTATTTAAAAGATCCGGAAAAGCATATTTTATAGAATTTGTTATGGCTTCATTTAAAATAAGCCCAATACTTACTGCTTTTTTTGAATCCAGAACTATACTGTCAATTAAAATATCCAGTTTAACTACCTTCTCTTTCGAAGAATATGCTTCTATAAGTGACCTTGATAAATCATCAATGAAAACATTCATAGGAAGAGAAGCAAAATCTCCGGTTTCATATAATTTTTCATGTAAAATAGCAAGAGTCTGAACTCTATCTCTACTTGCTTCCAAAATTTCTCTTGTTTTTTTATCATGAATATCCCCCACCTGTAAATTCAGCAGACTGGAAATAAGCTGGAAATTATTTTTTACTCTATGATGAATTTCCTTCATAAGAGTTTGGTTTAATAGGTTTGCCTCATCTAATTTTTTGTTTTTCTCACGGAGATCCATTATATCTTTAAACCTTGCACGGGATATAATAATTGCTTTCTCAAGTTCCAACGGATCAAGGGGTTTATTTAAATAAGCACCAACACCTGCCTCCCCTGCGTCAATTATTATATCTCTATTTTCATAGGCAGTTAAAATAATAACAGGGACAGGGCAGCAGTCCATTATTTTCCTAGAAGCCTCCAGACCATTAAGTTTAGGCATTCTTATATCCATTAGAACAATATCCGGATTTAAACTTTGGGTAAGCTCTACTGCACTTATACCATCAGTAGCTCTTGCAATAACCTCATAACCCTCTTCAATTAATTCACCCTCAATCATTTCAGAAACAAGAAAGTCATCTTCTGCAATTAAAATTGTTAAATTTTTACTTTTTATATTCCTGGATTTCTGCAATTTTTCCACCTCCGGGAAACTGGATTTCAACCAAAGCCCCATTTTTATTTTTTAAGGCAATTTGACCCCTTAAGCCCTGCTCAACAATATTTTTTATTAAATACAAACCCACATTATATAATTTGGATGTAAGAATTTCTTCTGAAAACCCGGAACCATTGTCCCTATATTTATAATAGACAGATCCTTTTTTCTCTAATATTTTTATACCAATTTTTAATTTCCCACCAGTTGTAGAAGCATGTTCAAGAGAGTTTACAAAAAGTTCATTAATTATCACGGCCATACTTTGACTCTGATCGGCATCTAAAGTGACAGAAGATTTGTTAATTTCAGTTTGAATGGATCTATCCGATGGAATAAGATGTTTTAAAGAATTTATAATTTTTTCTGAGAGTAGTTCCATAGAAATTGGTTGCCACCCGGACCTGGACAATAAATCATGGGCAATACTTATACCTTTTACCCGGTTTATTAGATTATCAAGAAGTTCCAACTGTTTATTTTCCAATGTATTTTTTGACTTCCTTTTTTCTGCATACAATATTCCAATTAACGATGAAAGATTATTTTTTACTCTATGGTTTATCTCCCTAAGCAGGATTCCCTTGGTTTCTGTATCTGCTTTTGTTTGATCAAGAAGTTTTTTAAGTTCTGACTCTTTGTTTTTTTGTTCTGTTATATCGGTAATAATAGTGAGTACCTTAGAATTAACCAATAACACTGCTTGAATTCTTATATTTATTTTATTTCCCTTACATGTTATATGCTCTGTTTCAGCAGAAAAGGTATCTTCACTATTGTATATTGAAATTATCTTTTCTTTAAATATTTTATATGAAACAGGATAATCGATTTTTTCATACTTTAATAATAATTCTTCTTTTTTTTCTGACTCATATAATATTTCTGTAGCATGATTTACATTTAAAGTGCTTACCATCTTTGAACATTTTTCTACAAAATCAGGATTATTTTCAGTATAGGCTTCTATATCATTTCCGATTAAAGGCCTCAAACTATTCAAAAATATTATTAATTGAGAATAATCCTGCTCCCAGAGAGACAGTGGAGAATTTTCAAAATAGCTCCTAAATTTCGATTCGCTTTCTGCAAGTTTTATTTCTGTTATCTTTCTTTCCGTAATATCCAGATGAGTTCCTGCCATTCTTAACGGCTTCCCATTACTGTCCCACTCGAATACCTTACCCCTGTCAAGTACCCATATCCATTCACCATTCTTATGCTTCATTCTGGATTCATGCTCATAAACCGGACTTTGTTTTGTAAAATATCTGTTAAGTTCTATATCAATGAATTCAAGATCCTCAGGATGGGTATTACCTCTCCAGGTATCTATGGACAAGGGAGATAATTCTTCCAGGGTATAACCTATAATTTCAGCCCACTTTTCATCATAATGAACTTCTCCGGTCTGGATGTGCCAGTCCCACATACCAAGGTCTGTTCCCTCAAGAGCCAAAGTAAGCCTTTCCTCACTTTCCCTTAATTGTAATTCTACTCTCTTTTGGACTGTAATGTCGTGAACAATAA
>JALTGJ010000178.1 GCA_027077185.1 Spirochaetales bacterium
GTAAAGGATAGAAAAAAACTTGAAGATACCATTTGGGAAAGGGAAAAACTAATGAGTACGGGTATAGGCCTCGGAATAGGGATTCCCCATGTTAGAATTGCTTCTGTTAGAGATATTACTGTTTCTGTTGCTGTGAATAAAATTGATATTATTGATTATCAGACATTGGATGATATTCCTGTGAGAATAGTAATAATGGTTGCAGCTGCTCAAAATCAGCACGCCGAATATCTTAAACTTCTTTCTTCCATAAGCAAGCTTTTAAAAGATGAAACATTTAGAACTAATTTGCTTATGCAGGAAGATCCTTTGAAAATATACAATTATCTAACCAAAGGAGAGTAGATTATGCTTAATTCACCATCAAGTATTTTATTAATTTTGGGGCTTGCTGTTTTTGGGGGAATAGCAGGTGCATGGTTTTTTCAGAAAATAAAAGTTCCCCAGGTTCTTGGTTATCTGGTAATTGGTATAATTATTGGAAAGAGCGGTCTCCATTTTATAAACAGTGATGTTATTTCATCCCTTAAGAATTTTAATTTTTTTGCACTGGGTATAATTGGGTTCCTTGTCGGAGGAGAGCTTCACGGCAGCACCATGAAGAAGTATGGGAAGCAGTTTTCCGCAATATTATTTGGAGAAGGGGTTCTTGCTTTTAGCCTGGTTACAATATCAGTTAGTCTGGTTCTTTATATTTTTACGAAAAACTTTGCAGCAGCCCTGGCTGGAGGAATTGTCTTTGGGGCTATTGCATCTGCAACCGACCCTGCTTCCACTATTGATGTTTTATGGGAATACCGCTCCAAGGGTGTATTAACAACAACAATAATTGCCATTGTTGCTCTGGATGATGCTCTGGCCATGACACTTTACGGTCTGGGTACAGGAGCGGCACAGATGATAATTGGCGGAGATACCTCCGTTACCGCCCAGTTAATTTCAGTGGGGATTGAACTATTTGGTGCTGTTGCTCTTGGTGGGGCTGCAGGTGTTTTTATGAACATGATTGTACGGTTCAGCAGTGATAAAACACGGACAATGGTTTTTACTATTGGTACACTGTTAATTGTAATTGCTTTGTCTCTTATGCTTGACCTTGATGTAATTCTTGCAACCATGACCCTTGGTATTGTAATAACTAACATGGCTCCTAAAAGAAGTGAAGAGCTTTTTACCCTTATAAGAAGTTTTGCTTCTCC
>JALTGJ010000179.1 GCA_027077185.1 Spirochaetales bacterium
CAATACAATTTCCCTCCCCCTCGATACAATTGCACTGTTTAATATGTTAGAAGTTAGTTTTTTAATTTTAACTCGCAATTACTCGGGCAGCGGGAATACCGGTCGCTTCGGTTGCTGAGTGATTTTGCTCCGCAAAATTGTATCGAAGCAACCGGGATTGACAATACTTTAATAGAATCTTACTGTAATCCCCATGAAAATATTACTCAATTTGCTTTTCCCAATTTTTATTTTATTCAGTTCCTGTACTCTAAGTAATAATTCAACTGTTATTCTTTGGACTGATAAACCCGAAATGGCAGCTTATGTTGAAGAATTTAACTCCATACAGGAGAAATACCAAATTGAGCTCGTTTATCAAAAAGAACCCGGAAAAGTCCTCAAAAGCACAGATTCCCCTGCTGATCTTGTTATAGCTGAGTTTCTGAACTCTCCTGAAATAATAAAATTATTCAGTCCGCTAAGCGATGTTTATTCCGAAGACAGTATGGATCTGAGTATCTTTTATTCCGGATTATTAGACCTCGGCTATATTGATAAAGAACTGTTTCTTTTTCCCATATCTTTTAACCTTCCTACAATTATGCTGAAAAAAGAACAGGGAACAGAAAAAATACCTGCTTTTTATCTAAATCAGGATAATATGAAAGAAGCGGCATTAAACTTTAAAAAGAAAAGTAGTTCCGGTTTCGAAGTTATGGGTTTTTCGCCAAGATGGAAGAGTGAAGTTCTCTACTTAAATGCTGTTCTCGGGAAAACCAATTTTCATGTTCTTAATTCCGGAATTCTTTCATGGAATGAAAAAAATCTACAGGATTCAATAAAGCTGTCAAAAACCTGGAATAATGAAATAAACGGAGGGTTAAAGCTTGAAGAAAATTTTAAGGCCAAATTCCTGTACGACCCCGCATATAAATTGATTCGGGAAGGCAGGATTCTTTTTTATTATTCTGATCTTGTTAATTTTTTTAAAATATCCCCCGAAAAACGGGAGGATTTAGAATTCAGGTGGTTTTCTTCCGAAGATAAAATTCCGGTGTTGGGTAATGTACTTTTTTCAGGAATTCCCGATAAGGCGAATAACAGAAAGGGAGCTATCCAATTTATACATTGGTTTTTTAAATACAATACTCAAAAAAAACTACTTAAATCAACTCAGATAAAAAGACTGGATACATTCGGATTTGCCAATGGGTTCTCCTCAATTATAGATATTAACAAAAATGAACTCCCAATTATTTACCCTGATCTGGTAGGTTATATACCCCTTGAATCCTCGTTGATTTTCCCTAAAGCTCTCCCTCCATTCTGGAAGGATCTGAAAGCAAAAGTTATTAAACCCTGGATTTATGATCAGACAGGAGAAAATCCCTCAGAAACAACTCTGCAGGATGCAGTTAATGAGTGGCTTAAGCAAAAGACCTAGCTCCCCTCTGGAAATGTATTTTGTATTTTTATTGACAACAGACTGCTTTAGGAATATCCTTGTCACATAAGATAAATTTCGGAGGGTATTTATGGCAACAGTATTATTAAAAGGTATTGGAAAGGTGTACGAGGGGAATGTCAGGGCAGCCAAAGACATTAACATTACAGTTGAGGACAAGGAATTTGTAGTTCTTGTAGGTCCTTCAGGCTGCGGTAAGTCTACAACGTTAAGAATGATTGCAGGACTTGAAGATATTACAGAAGGGGAACTTTCCATTGATGGAAAAGTTGTAAACGATGTTCCGCCAAAAGACAGGGATATTGCAATGGTTTTTCAAAACTATGCTCTTTATCCTCATATGACTGTTTATGATAACATGGCTTTTGGGCTTAAGATCAGAAAATTTTCAAAGGATGAAATATCCAAACGGGTAAATGAGGCAGCAAAAGTTCTGGATATTGAAGAACTCCTGGACAGAAAACCAAAGGCATTATCAGGTGGACAAAGACAGAGAGTTGCAGTTGGAAGAGCAATAGTAAGACAGCCGAAAGTATTTTTGTTTGATGAACCACTGTCAAATTTGGATGCAAAGCTTAGAGTTCAGATGAGAGCAGAAATTTCATCTCTTCATACCAGATTAAATGCTACTATGATCTATGTAACTCATGATCAGGTGGAAGCTATGACTATGGCAGATAAAATTGTTGTAATGAAGGGTGGAATTATACAGCAGATTGGAAGCCCTCTGGAACTTTACAATAAACCGGCAAACAGATTTGTAGCAGGGTTTATTGGATCACCTCCAATGAACTTTATGAATGTAGCAGTAAAAGATGAGGCTGGAAAACTAATTCTCGAAGAAGGTGCTTTTAGCATTGAGGTTAAAGGTTGTGAATACCTAAAAGATTATGTAGGTAAAAATGTAGTTTTTGGTATAAGGCCTGAAGATCTTAAATACTCGGATAAAGAAGTAAAAGGAACTACAATTCCAGCAAAGGTTACTGTAATTGAACCCCTTGGAGCAGAAATACATCTTTACATGAACACAGGGAATCACCAGTTTATTGCCAGGACAGGGCCTGAATTAAACCTTGAAGTAAATAAGCAGGTTAATTTTATTCCTGATTTTTCAAAAGCATGTTTTTTTGATATGGAAACAGAATTAGTAATGAAATAAAAATTATTGTATTATTAAAAACGGGGCAGAAATATTGTAAAAACTGCTCCGTTTTTATTTTCAGCACTAATACTGCCATTAAGCTGCATTATAAGACTAAAAATTAAATTAAACCCCAGGGATTCAGCTTTATCAGCTGAAAAATCCACTGCAAGGCCTGTTCCGTTATCGGAAAAAATAATCTTTAACCCGTCTTCTATCTGAATATACTTTAGGGATATTACCCCTTCTGCTTTTCCTGTAAATGCATATTTTATAGCATTAGTTGTTAATTCTGTAAAAATTATACCCAAAGGAACTGCTTTATCGAAATCAATTAAAACTTCAGGAATTGAAATATCAGCAGCAATAAAAATTTCAATATGAGCCAGAGAATCTATCAGATTATCTATCAGATCTTTAATATAATCATCAAATCGAATATTATTTAAATCTTTTCCCCTAAATAACTTAGCATGCACCATTGATATTGAATCTATACGGCTCCTAAGATCATTAAGAGCATGGGATTCAGTCTCGTGGCTGGCTTCCCCTATCTGAAGGTTTATAATACTGGAAACCATAGCAAGATTGTTCTTTACCCTGTGATACACTTCTTTTATCATCATCTCCCGATGATGAATTTTATTTTTTAAAACAGCTTCCCTTTGTTTTTCCAATGAAATATCTCTAACTAACAGTACTATTGTATTATCTTTTGAGGAATTCAACTCCTTTGCAGTAAGCGAAAAACAGTCATTCCCTCTTGTAAGCTCTACAGCCCGGGGTTCCAATCCCGATTTTACAGCTTCAAGAAATTCGGCTATTTTTTTAATCCAGGTGGAATCAAACTGATCCAGAATATATGAAGCTATAATATTTTGCTGGTTCTTATTAAAAAAAGCATATGCGGACTTATTCATATAGACTATTCTAAAATCTGTACTCACCTCAATAATACAATCAGAAATACTCTCAAGAACAACTTCTGTATGAAGTTTAGACAACATTAATTCTTCTGTAATTGATCTTTTAAAGACATCTTCCAGACCAACAACCTGCTCAACTATTTTATTCTCAGGTTTACCATCCAGCTCTTTTAAAGTATGAATTATATACTTACCCATTGTATTAAACGGTCCCTTGGCAATACAGGCATCTGCACCCATTGCTATATAATCCAATTCAATTTCTGCTGCAACACCGGATAGTACTATAATACGGATTTTTGAAAGATCTTCTCTTCCCCTTAAAATAGAAACAAGTATTTCACCTTTAATATACGGCATAATAAGATCTACAAAAATTATATCCGGTGTATATTCCTTTAAAAGATCAAGAGCAATCAGACCATTTTCTGCTGTTTTTACTAAATAACCATTTTTTACCAAAAATGATTCCATAAACTTAAGAACAACAGGGCTGTTATCGACTACCATTATTTTCCGCATTATTTTTTCTCCAATACTTCTCTTAGCAGACTTATTTCTGCTCTTGACTTGTTAACTATTTTTTCAATATCGGAAAATAATTCTGATTTATTTAGTTTACTTAATTGATCCATTAATTCTGTAATTCTATTAAGTCCTAAATTTAAAGCAGCTCCTTTTATATTATGAACAGAACTCGAAATTAAATTTTTATTAAAAGTGCCTGCAGAAGTGCTAATATCATTCAGATCTAAATTTGTAGTATCCAAAAACAGTTCCAGGAGAACTGCGTAATCTTCCGGATCAAATTCAATCCCGGAAGCAAGTATTGTTAATGAATAGTTAGACATAGATCCCCTAACATATTATTTTCTTTCAAATTTAGCATGAATTATTCTGAGTGCATCCAGATATACATTAGAATCCACCCCAACAAGCAATGTTATATCAGAACCGCCATAATTTATAAACCGTATATTTATATTATTTAAGCTAAGTTCAGAAAAAACTGAGGCAGCAACACCAACATGATCAGGCAGCCCCTCGCCTACTATACCAATAAGCCCGAGAGAAGGTCGTAACTCCAGCAGTTCCGGATTAAGTTTGTTTTTTATTTCTTCTATTACAGTTCCCATACCTTCAAGCTGCCTTTCGTGAACAAGAAAAGAAAGACTGTCGAAACCGATAGATTCAAATTCAGGTACAATACTATGGGTATTAAGAATATCCAGGAAATTCTTTCGAAATTCCGGATATCTGTTTAACATTAATTTTTCTACAAAAATATTCTGATAATTATTTTTACCGGAAATACCCACAATTGGAGTTTTAGAACTATCCCTTTCTGTAACAATCATGGTTCCAGGCATTTCAGGCTTATTTGTATTTCGGATATTAATTGGTATGTTATAATCTTTAACCGGAGTTATTGCATCTTCATGAAATACGTTTGCTCCAATTGAAGCAAGTTCACGTATTTCTTTATAGGTTAACTCTTTTACAACCCCCGGATTATCAACCAGCCTGGGATCAGACATTAATAAACCGGAAACATCAGTCCAGTTTTCATAAACCTCTGCTCCAACAGCTCTTGCTGCAATTGCTCCGGTTATATCAGACCCTCCCCGGGAAAATGTTTTTATATTCCCATTAAAATCTGAACCGTAAAACCCCGGGATAATGTACCTCCCTGTTGCCTTTATACGGGACTTTAATGCAGAGTAACTGGACTCATCTATTCTGCCATCATCACTTAATTTTAATATATCTGCAGAATCAATAAACTCGGCTTCAAAAAAAACAGATAACATTCTTGCAGAAAGATATTCTCCTCTGGAAGCCGCATAGTCTGCTCCTTTTCCACTCTCTATACCAGAGAGGACCTCATCCAGAAACTCTGAAATACCGGCAATCCCCAGGGTTTCACAAATTTCAGAGTATCTGTCTCTTATTATTGTAAAGCTTTTAGCACCTTCCCCATTTATAACTTCTTTGTTGCAGGCATAGAGAAGATCGGTAATTTTTTTATCTGCATTATTTCTTTTTCCAGGAGCAGATACAACGATCAGTCTCCTTTCAGAATTACTTTCAATTATTTTCCCGACCTTTTTTATCTGTGAAGCATCTGCAACTGAACTTCCACCAAATTTACATACGATCATAAGTCTGTCTCCCCAGGCATATTCATTATTTTTACAAGGCTCCTGCATCGCTGCTGATATATATGATATCCATCACTATATTTTTCATATTCAATCTTATCCGGTTCATGAACAGTATCAATTCTTACCAGAGCATCAGCTGCCTCACCTAGAGTACTAAAATATCCTGATGCTGTAAAACCGGCACAGGCATTGCCCATCAATTCTGTATCAATAACTGACGGAATCTCTATTACCTTTCCTGTTACATCTGCTTTCATTTGATTCCAGACAGAACTTCTACCCTGTCCGCCTGAAACCCGAAGGCTCTCAATTGAACAGTCATTTTTTTCCAGAGTTTCTATTAAATCACGTACACCATAGGCTATAGCATTAGTTACTGCCCTGCCCATTTCTCCAGGACCGTGATCAGCTTCCAATCCGGCAAAGAGTCCGCCGGAAAACTCCCAAACCTCCCCTCTATGAAGAGAGGGATAGAAAGAGGGAATAGTTCTGTCGTGACCCAGATTTTTTATCTCATTCATCATAACCGAATAATCTTTTTTATTCTGCCCTGTAATTTTTCTAAACCATTCAAAAATAGCACCTGTGGAAGAAAGAATCCCAGCTGCATTATAATAACCCTCTATTACATGCGGGAGAGTACGGATTCTATTATTTTCAACAGGTTTTGCTGAACAATAATTTATACCCTCAGATGTACCCGCACGATCGCATGTACGACCAGGGGCTATAGCCCCTGTACCTAGAATTGCCATAATAAAATCAGATCCCCCTACAAAAACAGAAAGACCCTGGGGAATACCCGTAGCATCTGCTGCACTTTTAGTTACATATCCAAGGGGTGTTGATATTCTAAGAAGATCAGGGAATTTCTCATTGTCAAGATTATAGGCATCGATACCTTTCCGGGTCCAGATATATGGATCAAATTCCTTTGTTGTTGTAAACCCTGCCATATTTCCGGTAAGTTTATAGGATAGATATTCCGGACAGCCAAGAAAAGATTTTGTCTTTTCATAAACATCCGGTCTTTCTTCTTTAATCCAGGCAGCAGCAGGAAGAAAAAAAGATTTTTCTCCTGCTATTCTCTTTTCCCTTTTGTCCAGCCACAAATGAGTTTTGCCCACTATCTGTCCATGCTCTCCTACAGGAACAATTGTCGGGCCATTACCGCTTATTACAACGGCCTTTATATCCAATATTCCCAGAGATATTTTTTTGGAAAGCTGACTAATTAAACTTTTTAGAGTCTTATCCCAAACAGAACCATCCCAATCCAGAAAATCAATACTTCCTGTATCCGCTAAAGGTATTCTGCAAAATGAAATTAGATTCCCTGTAATTGAAATAACACCTCCCTTCATGGCAGAGGTTCCTATATCAATTGATAAAGTGCATGGTTCATATTTTTTCATGCAAACCCACTAATTCTTTTTAAGAAGTTTTTGAATCATCCTGCTGTTATCCAGTAAGGGGCTAAGAGACCTTTCATGGTAAAGTCTGGATATGCTCCTTGCGATTAAATCTGACACAGGTGCACTTACAAACCACTCCCGCCCAAGAAGATCCTCATCATGATAAACTGCAGTTGTACCAATTATATATTCAAACAAGCCTTCTTCATAAGCCTTATCAAAATAACTTATTGCATCTCCGGAGAACATTGGCAAACTTATGGAACATATTATTTTAGCAGCACCAAAACTTTTTAGAGCCCTCATTGCCATTATAAGGGTACCACCTGTTCCAAGCATATCATCTGCCATAAATACAGTCTTGCCTTTAACATCACCCAACAGCCGGATATCAGTTATATTAGAATGATCTGCATTCTGGGATATTTTAGAATAATCCCTTTCTTTATACAGCATAGCCAGGGGTTTCTGAAGGTTACCTGCAAAAAATTTATTTCTGTCAACTGCACCTGTATCAGGAGAAACAACAACCAGATCCGGATCATCAAAATCCACAAGTTTTTTAAGTTTTAAAAGAACCTGATAGGATCCGTGTAAGTTTTCCAAAATTAAATTTTTAAAACTGTTTTCTATCTCTTTTGAATGGATATCAATAGTAATAATTCTATTTGCACCCATAAATTCACACATTTGCCCAAAACGACTGGCAGTTAATGCTTCTCTCCCCTTTTTTTTATGCTGTCTGGAATAGGGGTAGGTAGGAAGAACAAGGGTTATACTGGAAGCTCCTGCCTGACGAACTGCATCCATAGTTACAAAAAGCAGAAATATATGATCATTTACAGAAAGAATATATTCATTATCATCTCCATTAAAACTAATAGGATAATGATTTTCTACATCCTCTATAATAAAAATATTCATGCCCTTAACAGAAGAATTAATCTCAGCCTTAAACTCACCATTTGCAAATCTTGTAAAAGTAACAGGTAATTTAAAATGGGGAGGCTGATATTTTGTAAAATCACTGTTTCCGTTTAACCTTACAGAATGCAGATCTTCATTTAAATACATCATTTTCCAGACGTCTTCAACCTTCATATCATATTTGCGGGAAATATGAGCTGCCAGTCGATTATACTTTTTTGTATACTGCTTTTTTAAATGACGGGTTACCTCTGACGAAATTTTCTCTGTTCCAGGGCAGGAAATAATTCCAAGTTTAACTGGTTTAGTGAGACTCATAATACCTTCTATATACAATTTTTAGGTTAGAATAATCTGAACATATCACAATGGCTTTTCTGTGGTCAATATGGTTTTCAAATAAGCTTTTTACGCTGTGTATCATTTTCTATATCAAAAAATTATATTTTTGCCTTGACAACAATAATATTTGCTCCTATATTCTAGCTATAATTTCTTCGAGGGAGGGACGTTTGAGTCCCAACCGGCGGTTAAAGTCCGCAATCCTGAATTTTTTCAGGGTGAAACGGTGTAATTCCGTTACCGACAGTGCAAGTCTGGATGGGAGAGGAAATGTTCCGTAAATGGAGCTGTTTTTTTACGTCTTTCCTGTGCCTGCACTCTCTTCATATTTTTGGAGGAGCTCATAATGGCTAAAAAATTTCTAATTTACTCTACATTACTACTAATCATGTTCACTATTGTAACATCATGTACCAAATCAAAAAAAATAACAGATAAAAGTATAGAAAAATATTCCATAGCAATTTTTATTCCAGGAGTTGTTGCAGGAAGCCCAACATACGAAATGATGGTTGCGGGTGCAAAAAAAGCTGTATCCGAATCAAACGCTGGTTCCCTTAAAATTATTGAAGGTGGATACAACCAGGGAGAATGGCTGGAAAAAATTACAGTGCTGGCTTCCTCGGGGGAATATAATTTAATAGTTTCTACAAATCCGGCCATGCCTGAAATTTGTGCTGAAGTCTCAAAACAGTTTCCCGATCAGAAATTCTTCCTTCTGGATGGATTTCTTAAGGGCAATAAAAGTATCTACACTTTCAGATATAACCAGAAAGAGCAGGGTTTCCTTGGTGGTTATTTTGCCGGACTTATTACTACAAGCAAAATGGAAGGAGCAAACAGTGACCATAAAATTGGTCTGATAGCGGGACAGGAATATCCAGACATGGTTCAGGCAATTTTACCCGGGTATACTGTAGGAGCTGAAAATGCAGACAGCTCCATATCGGTGGATTTTAGAGTTGTAGGAAACTGGTATGATGCAGAAAAGGCACGTTCTCTTGCAGAAAGTATGTATAATTCCGGTGTTGATATAATACTTACAATCGCAGGTGGCGCTAATCAGGGGGTTATAACAGCAGCACAGGATATGGGTAAATATGTTATTATGTATGATGTCAGCTCTTATAATGAAGCTCCGGGTACTATTATCGGCAGCACAGAAATAAAACAGGAGCGAGCTGCCTATGAAAAAATAAAACTGGCAATATCCGGTAAAATGAATTTTGGTACTGGCGAAATTGCGACAGTAAAAGACGGATGGATAGATTTCGATAATAAAGATCCCCTTTATCTGGAAAATGTTCCGAAAGAGGTTCAAAAAAAACAGGAAATTATTATTCAGAAACTTAGAACAGGTTCTATCTCTCTGGATATGCCCCTGTATTAGGATTAGAATTCAATGTCAGAATTACTGCTGCAGATGCAGAATATTACAAAAACTTTTAGTAAAAACAGTGTCAGAGCTCTGGATTCTGCAAACCTGGTAATAGCCCGCAATACAATACATGCGGTAGTAGGAGAGAACGGCGCAGGAAAATCCACACTAATGCATATACTTTCCGGTGAATTATTACCGGACTCAGGCAGTATTTATTTAGAGGGGAAAATGATAAGTTTTGATACCCCCAATGCTTCTCTGGAAAAAGGTATTGGAATGCTGCACCAGCAGCTTAAACTTATACCCTCCCTATCGGTACTGGAAAATATTATACTGGGAAATGAACCTTCCCGGAAAACTGTGATAATCAATAAAAAAACTGCCTACAACAGAATAATTGCACTATCCGGAGAATTTAATATTTATGTGGATCCTGACAAAAAAGTCAGCGCCCTGAATTCCGATGAAAAACAGAAAACTGCTCTGCTTTCAATACTTTTTCATAATATAAAAATTTTAATTCTTGATGAACCAACAACATTTTTCAGTGAAACAAAAGCTGATACAGTTCATAAGCTTATAAGAAAGCTTAAAAGCAAAGGTAAATCTATAATTATTGTAACCCATAAATTAAAAGAAGCAATTGAGCTGTCAGATACGATAACAGTCATGAAATCGGGAAAAACTATTAAAAAATTGACGGATTCCAATAAAGAAATTAATACATTAACAAAACTGGTATTAGGTAACCAGGTTCTTTCAAATTTGAAAAAAGAACAGATTCATCCTGGTTCTGTAATACTGGAAGCAAAGAATCTTTGCTACACAAAGAACAGAACAGAACTGCTTAAAATAAATTTTATTCTTAGAAAAAAAGAAATTACAGCAGTAACCGGTATTAGGGAAAATGGTCTGGAAATTTTGGAAAAAATTCTTTCCGGAGGTTTAAAAAAGACTTCAGGTGATATTCTGCACCGGAGCAGGAACATGGGTGAAAAAAAACTTAACTTAAGAGATATGAATGCAGGATATATTCCTTCCGACAGAATAAAAACGGGTACGAGTATAAAGTCCACAATTGCTGAAAATATGATTCTGCTTAAATATAAATCTCTTACAAAACGGGGACTTCTTGACTCCAAAAAAATAACTACTTTTACAAATAAGCTTCTTAATGAATACAATATAAAAGGAGAGAACTCTCAAAATATGGGAACTCTTTCCGGTGGGAATATTCAAAGGGTTATGATTGCCAGAGAAATTGAAAATAACCCTGATTTTTTTATTTTTGCAGAACCATCAAGAGGATTGGATATAAAATCAAGAAACATTATTTATGAAAAAATATTTGCCATGAAAGAGAATGGTGCAGGTATATTTATTATCAGCTCAGATATTGATGAAGTAATTCAGCTTGCTGATAAATTAATCATACTCCATAATGGGCAGGAAGCCGCAACTCTTGGCAAAGAAAATATTAATAAGGCATATATAGGGGAAATTATGCTTGGTCTGGAGAATTAATTGGAACATAAGACAGCCATAGCTTCGTTAAAATCCACTTACATAGCACTGGGATCAGCTATAACCCTTACAATTATTCTGCTTGCTGTATCAAGTGAATCCCCTTTAAAGTCAATATTGTTCTTTTTTACAGGACCATTTAGTAATATCTATAACCTGGGGAATATGCTGGACAATGCCGGCTTACTTATTATAGCAGGCCTGGGAATGAGTATTGCTTTCCGTGCTGGTGTATTTAATCTGGGAGGAGAAGGGCAGGTTTATGCAGGCGCAATGGCTGCAGTTTTATTTTCTTTACATACTAACA
>JALTGJ010000180.1 GCA_027077185.1 Spirochaetales bacterium
CTACTGAACCAGTTATCATACAGCTAATTTCCTTTGAAGCTGATTTCCAAAAACCGGATAATACCTTACCAGGACCAAGCTCTATTATTGAATCAAAACCTTCGGCCAGAATATTCTGTTCTATATTAACCCACTGTACAGGAGAAATTACCTGCAAACCAGATAACTCTTTTGCTTCAATTCCTGAACCTACGCGTTTCCCTGTAACATTTGAATACATTGGTTTAACAGGATCTTTAAATTCCACTGAGGAAATATAGTCTACAAAATACTTTTTTGCATCATCAAGGAGGGGAGTATGGAAGGGTCCGGAAACCTTTAAAGGTATAATGCGTCTGGCACCTGCTTCCTTCAGTTTTGCTGTAGCAGCCTCTATTCCTGCAGATGTGCCGGATATAACTGTCTGAGTCGGAGCATTAAAATTTGCAGCATAGGCATTTTCAATTGTTTCCACATTGGAACTTACATCTTCAGAAGACATCCCGATAACTGCAGCCATAGCCGAACCACCAGCTAATGCAGGATTTTCTTTTGCAACCCTCGCCATTATTTCACCACGTTCTATAACCATGGGAAGAACCTGCTCTTCAGTCAGAATTCCTGCTTCAACCATTGCAGAAAATTCTCCAAGTGAAAACCCTGCTGTTCCATCAGCGGCTAATCCCCTGTCTGAAAGATATCTTCTAATAGATAAATTCATTAATGTTACTGCAATCTGTGTGTTTTCTGTTTGTTTAAGGTCTTCTGCACTGCCTTCAAACAGAAGTGCCTTTAAATCTCTTCCTGTAACCTTGTCAGCTATTGCAAATAATTCCTTTACACTATCAGATACTTCATAAAAATCTTTACACATTCCAGGGTACTGAGCTCCCTGTCCGGGAAATAAAAAACATCTTTTCATATTATTAATCCTTCTTTCTATTTAGCCATGTATCGGCTAATGGCCGATACCGGATAAAAAAATACTACCATTTAATGATAGTTCCTCCATATGTCAGGCCTGCTCCAAATCCTGTTAACAGCAATTTATCACCTCTTTCCATTTTACCTTTTTCAAACATTTCATTAAGAGCTATTGGAATCGAAGCTGAAGATGTATTAGCATATTCTTCAAGATTCATATAAAATTTTTCTAACGGAAGCTTGAGCCTTTTTGCAGCAGCCTGAATAATTCTTTCATTTGCCTGGTGGGGGACAATCCACTTAAGGTCGTCAGAGCTTAATTCATATTTTTCCAATAATCCATTTATCAGTTGTGTATTAACTTTAACTGCAAACTTATAAACTGCCTGTCCATCCATGTATAGAGCTGTATCAGCCCAGGTAGTTTTTCCCTCTTCATAGGGGTGTGCAACCCCACCAGAATGCCTTTCCAGAGCACCTGCTCCTGACCCGTCAGATTTTAGAATGCTGTAACCAATTTCACTTATATTTTCTTCTGTGGAACTTATTATAGCAGCTCCTGCTCCGTCTCCAAATAAAACTGCTGTATTTCTATCTTCCCAATTTGATATATGTGTTAGCATCTCTGAACTGACCAGTAATATGTTTTTCATATTTCCACCCAGTATAAAAGATTTAGCAACTTCAAGGCCATAAATGAAACCTGTACATCCTGCAGTAAGGTCAAAAGCACCGGCATTTTTTGCACCAAGTTTATCCTGAACTATACAGGAAGTCGCAGGAAATCCTACATAATCGGGTGATGCTGTTGTCAAAATAACCATATCTAAATCTTCCGCAGTCAAATTGGCTCTTTCCAGAGCAACCTGTGCAGCTTTAACAGCAAGGTCTGCGGTTGTTACACCTTTCTCTGCAATATGTCTCGATCCTATTCCTGTATGTGAACGAATCCACTCATCAGATGTATCTATTGTTTTGGCAAGTTCATCATTTGTAACTCTCTTTTCTGGAATGTAAGCACCAATCGATCGTATATAAGCATTCATAACTACTCCTAATATATTAGTATCTATAATTGAGAAAATACTCATATAAAAGTTTCTGTCAAGGTAAATTTATCAGTAAAAAACAAAAAACGAAATATTGTGATTTTATTACAGAAAAATGTCTTTATGCAGTTGTTGTCGGTTGACGACCGACAACTATCATGTTAAAATTGCTAAAGCATTTTGTAAATTAACAATTATTCTGCATTTTAGTTTTTTAATCTAGTCTCTTGTTTACCTGTTCCATCATACATGCTACTATTCAGATTATGAAAATTGAAAAAATTGAAACTATTCTGCTTGGTATTATTACTCTGATTCTTCTTGGTGCTGTCATGAAATTGGCTGGAAGTGTCATGATTCCCATGGTAATTGCAGGTATTCTTGCAGTTACTCTTAGTCCTCTAATCAATTTTTTTCACAAAAAACTTCATATACCACATATTTTGGCTGTCGTAATTGTAATTGCAGTAGTATTTGGAGTTGTTTTTCTAATTGCCCTGTTTATACAATCCAGTGTTGGAGCATTTATTTATGAATATCCAAAATATTCTGCAAGATTTATTTCTTTAAATGATAGTCTGGTAAATTTTATAGAGGCTAAAGTTGGTGTTTCCTATGATTTTTTTGGTCAAATAAAATGGTCAAGTACGCTATTATCGTATCTTGGTAAGTTTTCCAGCTCTCTGGTAAGTTTTGTTAGTTCCAGTCTTCTTATAATGATATTTTTAATATTTATGCTGCTTGAAAACCCCTTTGCACCTAAAAAACTTATTCTTGCTTTTGAAAAACAAAATGGAATAAAAATTAGCAGAATTCTTAATACAATTACAGGACAGGTTGTTAAATATTTAAATTTAAAACTTTTTATTAGTATTGGGACGGGCCTTTTTGTCTGGCTTTCCCTTTTTATTATTGGTCTGGATTTTGCTCCAATGTGGGGAGTTTTTGCGTTTCTGCTTAATTTTATTCCAAGTATTGGGTCACTTATTTTAATGGTAGTTACTATTCTTATGGGTTTTATACAGTTTTATCCTGACCCCGGTAAAATAGTTGCTGTTATAATTTCAATGATTGGCATACAGACAATAATAGGAAATTTTATAGATCCACGATTACAGGCAAGCCGTCTGGATATAAGCCCTATTGTAATACTTTTTTCATTAATTTTTTGGGGGTGGATATGGGGAATTATTGGAATGTTTCTGGCTATACCTCTTACTGTTATTGTCCAGATTATATGTCAGAATGTTCCATTTTTATATCCAGTCAGTATATTAATTGGCAGTGGCAGGAAATTAGAGCATATAAACATAAAAAATTTTTTTAAAGATAAGAAAAAAATTAAAGAAGAAAAATAATCTGACTTATAATACTTTTATCAGCAGAACTTATTTTTTTGGGGGGAGAGAGATACAATTTGGATTTAGTAATAATTTATACTGATGGCGGATGCAGAGGCAATCCGGGTCCCGGGGGATGGGCCTATATTATAAAATCAGGAGATCTGGAACAGTCAAATTCCGGTGGAGATTTAGCTACTACAAATAATAAAATGGAGCTTACAGCAGTAATAAGGTCTCTGGAAGCAGTATTAAAGAATAGTAAGCTCTCAGATAAACGAATAGAACTTCATACAGATTCACAGTATGTTAAAAATGGAATAAGTTCGTGGATAAATAACTGGATTAGAAACGGATGGAAGACTGCTGCAAAAAAACCGGTAAAAAATAAAGAATTATGGATTGAATTAAAAGAGGTATCTGATAAACTGAATGTTACATGGAAGTGGGTAAAGGGGCATGCCGGCAACCCCTTAAATGAAGCCTGTGATCAAATGGTAGCCCAGGAGATGAGTAAATTATGACTAATAATCCTGTAGGTGGAAACAATATATGAATCTAAAGGGTAAAGGTAGAATTGTTTTTTTTACGGTTAGTATAATGCTGCTTATATTTTTTCTATTAATTGGCTTTGGAGTAATTAGTTTTAAAAATAAGGAGACTCCAAAAATAG
>JALTGJ010000181.1 GCA_027077185.1 Spirochaetales bacterium
TGGAGAATTCGCAGGAAGAGAAGTTAAAAAGGCACTTAACAATGGGCTTCATGTTATGCTTTTTTCAGATAATGTAAGTGTAGAGACCGAAATTGAACTAAAAAATCTTGCTAAAGATAAAGGTCTTCTAATGATGGGACCTGACTGCGGTACTGCAATTGTGAATGGTAAGCCTCTTTGTTTTGCCAATGTTGTAAGACCTGGGGATATAGGTGTAGTTGCTGCATCAGGAACCGGTTTGCAGGAGGTTACCTGTGCTATTGAAAAATTTGGTGCTGGAATTACCCAGGGTATTGGAACAGGTGGTCGTGATCTGAAAAATGTACAGATTGGCGGAATCATGATGTTAATGGGTATTGAAGCTCTTAAAAATGATAAAAATACAAATGTTATTGTTGTTGTTTCAAAACCTCCTGCAGATGAGGTTGCCGAAAAAGTTATTGATGCCTTAAGTAAAACGGGTAAACCTTCTGTAATTCATTTTATTGGACTTGAACCGAGAGAACAGAAAGGAAACCTTTATTTTGCAGGTAATCTTGAAGAAGCTGCAGGAATGGCTGTAGCTTTATCAAAAGGTGAAACATACAAAAAACGAACATACACAATTGACAATGCAGAAGTTAATGCAATTATAGAAAGAGAAACAAAAGGTATGTCCGGTTCACAGAAATATATTCGTGGATTGTATACTGGTGGAACTCTTGCAGACGAAGCATTAATTATGTTTGACAGGGAAATTGGCGGTATTTATTCCAATAATCAATCCAAAGAAGATTTTATTCCTGAGGATCCAAATAAATCTATAAAGCATACTATTGTAGATTTGGGTGATGATGTTTATACAGTTGGGAGACCTCATCCTATGATTGATCCTTCTACAAGGGAAGATCGAATAAAAATTGAAGCTGACGATGGAGAGATGGCTGTAATGCTGCTTGATATTGTTCTTGGATATGGTTCGCATGATGATCCTGCCGGTGCAATACTTGATTCCCTGAAAGCTGCAAAAAATAAGTTCGAAGCTAATGGCGGATATTTATCAATAATTACTTCCATTACAGGGACTGAAGGTGATTTCCAGAGTATAGATGCCACTAAGAGTAAACTTGAATCAATTGGCTGTGTTGTTATGCCTTCAAACTTTCAGGCTTCGACACTTGCGTTGGAAATTATGAGAAAGGTGGAAAAATAATGAATGTAGAAAACATTAATAAACTTTTTACCCAGGATCTGTCAGCTATAAATCTTGGACTTGAATCCTTTGCTGATAATCTGAAAAACGAGGGTGTAAGTGCAATTCAGGTACAATGGAAACCACCAGCAGGTGGAAATAAAGAGATAGCAGTTCTGCTGGACAAACTGGACTCAATTAAAGGTAAAATAGATGTAGCAGGTGCTAATAAAAAGGCAGCAGAGATAATAAATAATGGGAAACCTACTGTTGTGGATATTTCTACTGCTGGAAAAGCTATTCCGGGAATGAGAAAGAATTTACTACTCCATGCAGGCCCTCCTGTTACATGGGATAGAATGAGTGGCCCTACCCGTGGAGCGGTAATAGGCGGCCTTGTTTATGAAGGGCTTGCTAAAACATTTGAAGAAGCTGAAAAACTTGCAGCATCCGGAGAAATTGATTTTGAGCCATGCCACGATCACAGTACTGTCGGTCCTATGGCTGGAATAGTAACTTACAGCATGCCTGTATGGGTTCTTGAAAATAAAGCATATGGAAATAAATCCTATGCAACACTTAATGAGGGACTGGGAAAAGTACTTAGATATGGTGCTTATAGTGAAGAAGTTCTTGAAAAGTTAAGATGGATGGAAAGTGATCTTGCCCCAATACTTAAAAAAGCTTTGGATCTTCATGGTGAACTTGATATGAAGAATATTCTTGCTCAGGTTCTTCAGATGGGAGATGAAGGTCATAATAGAAACAGAGCAGGTACATCTATATTTATTAGAGAGATGGCTCCTTATCTGGTTATGCTTGATGAACCTAAGGAAAAAATTCAGAAAGTATTGCAGTTTATGAATGCTAATGATCATTTCTTTTTGAATCTGTCTATGCCCTCTGCAAAATGTATTATAGATGCTGCTTCCGGAATAGAAGGAAGTTCTATTTGTACCACAATGGCAAGGAATGGAACTGATTTTGGTATTCGAATGTCCTGTACCGGGAGTCAATGGTTCGTAGCACCTGCTCCAATGGTTGATGGCTTGTATCTGCCTGGTTATACGGAGGACGATGCAGCTCCGGATATTGGAGATTCCACTATAACAGAAACAATAGGTATTGGTGGATTTGCCATGGCTGCTGCTCCTGCAATTGTAAAATTTGTTGGAGGAACTCCAAAAGATGCAATTAGTATTACTACACGAATGTATGAAATAACAGAAACTGAGAATAAAATTTTCCAGATACCTGCACTCGACTTTCGTGGAACACCAACTGGTATAGATATATTGAAGATTGTCGAAACTGGAATATTGCCTGCAGTAAATACAGGAATTGCTCATAAAAAACCTGGTATTGGAATGGTTGGTGCCGGACTGGTTAAACCGCCGGAAAAATGTTTTAATGATGCGTTTAAGGCGTTTGTAGAGAAATATTCATAGGAAAGAGAAGAAAGGCTTTTAGGCTATAGGCTGTTAGGGTTGGTATTCGAAAGATAGACTGCCCTGACAGTTTGATATCCTTCAGCCTGGATTATTTGGTTTTATTGCCGGAAGGCTAAATGCTTTCGGCTCATTTTATAAATAAATATTTTCATAGGAGAAAAAAATGAAAGCAATTGATTTAACAATTCCGTTAGGTGTAGGGACACCTCCATGGCCAACTTATATTCCATTACAGATGCAGTACTTTAAGAGACTTGCACCCAATGGAGCAAATGGTCAGGTTCTGACACATTCAAACCATATCGGAACCCATCTTGATGGTGAAATACACTTCTATACTCCCGGTAAGGACATGGCTGAACTTCAGCTGGATTTTCTTTTTAACAATGCTGCTATTGTAGATCTTTCTGATATTGCAGGTGACTATGATGTTTTTACATCCGAAATGGTTGAAGAAAGAGTAGAAGTAAAAGAGGGAGATATTCTTATAATTCATACCGGTTACCATCATTACGGCTGGGACCAGTCAGGTGCAGACGAAATAAGGTATATGATCAAACATCCCGGTCCGGACAGGGAGTTTGCAGAATGGGCAAAGAAGAAAAAACTGAGATGGATTGGTGTTGACTGTGGTTCTGCTGATCATCCAATGAACACAAAAATTAGAGACTGGATGCCTAAAGAAGCAAGACACTGTGATGCACACATGAAAGAAAAATATGGAAAGGGTCTCGATGAGATTTTTTCTGAAGACAAATATCAGCTTATGCACCTTGAAATGTTTAACCATGGTATTATTCATGCAGAATGTATGGGTGGCGATATTGACCTTCTTCTAAATAGAAGAGTACAGGTTGGTTGTTTCCCATGGAAACTGGTAGATGGTGAGTCTTCTGTAGCAAGAATCGTTGCGTTTGTTGAAGATGATGAGTACGAAGAACTGATGGCTAAAAAAGCTAAGTGTGTACTTACAAAATTCGGTGATATCGATGGCGGGAAAAATGCATGGTTGCATGAAGAAGCTAAGAAAAAATAAATTCTATTAGAATTATAATTTTGACCGCCTGAAGGAATATTCTTTCAGGCGGTTTTTTTAGCAGTAGAGACGCCCCATTTGGGCATCTCTACTGTATTTATTTTATTATTATTTACCGAATTTTTCCCAGTGTTTGCCAAACAGTTTTTCTTCATTTGGAAGAACAGGTTCGATAGGCTGAGAAACCCATGTTAAGTTAAGGAAGTGTTTCCATCCAATATTTTCAGATACAATGTTGCCTCCCCATGTACCGCAACCAAGGGTCATG
>JALTGJ010000182.1 GCA_027077185.1 Spirochaetales bacterium
GACCTTGGGAGTAGGGTCATTGATATCCCGACAATGCTGCTTGTTATGAGTACTTTGCATATTAGTGATAAACAGACCCAACAGAACCTGTACAACTACTATCAGGAAATTTTTAGTCCCAATGAGGGGATAATTGCTAATTACAACAGTCTATTGACAAGAACAGAGGAGCTGGATCATCTTATTGACCTCTCTCATGACGGTATTCTACTAACAGACAAAGAAGGGAAGGTACTTATATTTAACAGAAAATTTAAGCAGATATTCGATATTCGAGAGGATCCCACCAATAAATATCTGCATAAAATTCTACAGGATACAAATATTGAAAAAAGCTACAATAAAAATTTCTATGATGATCTCGTCTCATTTAAGAAAAAAATCATTAACCTGGAAAAGAGAGATGTAATCCATTTTAACAAAGAAGTTCGAATGTATTTCAATTTCCAGGAAGTAACTCATATAAAAAAACTCGAACAGAATCTTAGTCAGAAACTTCGTCTGAAAGGACAGGTTGCCCGTTATACCTTTGATAACATTATTTATTCTTCAAAAAGTATGAAAAATATTCTGGAAAAAGCAAAAAAAATAGCTAAAACTGACCTAACGGTGCTAATAAGCGGTGAAAGCGGCACAGGGAAAGAGATCCTTGCACAGGCCATACATAATGCCTCTTCACGGAACAACCAGCCTTTTATTGCTATAAACAGTGCAGCAATTCCTGAAAATCTAATAGAGAGTGAACTTTTCGGTTATGCAAGCGGATCATTTACCGGAGCCCTGAAAAACGGTAAAAAGGGTTTGTTTGAAAGGGCTAACAACGGTACAATATTTCTGGATGAAATTGGTGATATGCCGAATCACCTTCAGTCCAAGCTGCTTAGAGTTTTACAGGAAAGACAAATTACTCCAGTAGGATCTGACGAAACAATTGATATTGATGTCCGTATTATAGCTGCATCTCATAAAAATCCGGTCGATATGATTGAGAATGGAAGGTTTAGAAAAGATTTGTTTTACCGTTTAAATGTGTTCCCCCTGGAACTTCCTGCTTTGAGAAACCGGGCAGCAGATATTCCGGTTTTACTGCATGAATTTACAAACAACAGATTTACTTTCAGTCATAACTGCATAAATCTTTTGACGTCCTATACGTGGCCGGGAAATATTCGTGAGCTGAACAATGTCGCCCAGTACATTTCTACAATTGCACAGGATGGAATAGTAGATACTAATGCACTTCCGTATTATTTAATTACGGGATCCGGTACGTCAAATAAAAAGGACAATATTCCGGTATTCAAACATGAAAGATTGATCCTTGATCAAAAAGTTGGTCTTAAAAAAGCAGTATCGGTTTTGAAAGCAATTCGACTTCTCAATGGTATTAATAAAACTGCCGGTAGAAAACATATTATTGAACTGCTTACAAGCGAAAATCTTTTAATAAAAGAAAGTAGTTTAAGAACAATTTTAGCAACACTCAAAGAGCTTGAATTAATTAATATAAAAAAAGGGAGAAAAGGCTGTTATACAACAGAAAAAAGTGATCAATTCATAAGAGAAATACCACAACAGGATGTTATACAGGTCAATCAATAGGTTTTTTATCCTGTTTATTAACCTATTACTAACCATATTCTTAGGTAAAATTTAAAGCAGGCCTTCTGTAGAAAAAGATCCCTTGTTGTTAAATATTGTTTAAAACAAACAGTAACATATATAAAACAAAAAATAATCCAAAATAATACTTGACAAATATACTAATAATATTTATCTTACAAACTATACACTAGGGGGGTATTCTATGGAAAAAGAAAAAAGGAAGGCGCATCATCCATATGAAACAAAATCAAACATGATTCTAAGGCTTAAAAAAATAGAAGGCCAGATTAGGGGTATTTCCCGAATGATAGACGAAGATGTTTATTGTGATGACATTTTAAATCAGTTTTTAAGTGTTGATGCTGCAATAAACGGTGTTAGAAAAACACTTCTGGAAGCACATATAAAAAGCTGTGTAGTTGATCAGATACAGGAAGGAAGTCTTAAAGTGGTCGACGAGTTAATAACAACAATTGGGAAAATGACAAAATAAGCCAATGGCTTAATGGAGGAATTAATGGAAATAATTCAATTGGATATTGCGGGCATGACATGTGCATCCTGTGTTGGTCATGTGGAAAAAGGAATAAAGAACATAGAGGGGATAGATCTTGCTACAGTAAATCTTGCAACAGAGAAAGCTACTGTAAGTTACGATCCCGAAAAGGTTGATCTTTCAACAATTATAGATGCAGTAACAGACACAGGATACTCTGCTGCTGTGTATACCGGGGAAGACGACGAAAGCGAGTTAAAACGAAAAAAGGTTGAAATAAAACTAAGGAATCAGATGATTATATCATCACTGCTCAGTCTCCCCCTTGTAGTGGCAATGTTTGTATCTATATTTGATATAAAATTTTTAATGTTTTTACATAATCCAGTATTACAGCTGCTTTTGGCAACACCGGTTCAGTTTTATATTGGAGCAAGATTTTATGTTGCCGCCTATAAGACAGTCAAGTCAGGGAGTCCGGGAATGGATGTCCTGGTTGCACTTGGAACATCTGCAGCATACTTTTTTAGTGTTTTTAACGGATTTATTGCCGAATCGGTTGGCGTTGTAAATTCGGGACTCTACTTCGAAGCCTCTGCAATAATTATTACCCTGGTGCTCCTTGGAAAATACCTTGAAATGAGAGCAAAGGGTAAAACTGCAGAAGCTATAAAAAAACTCATGGGGCTGCAGCCTAAAAGTGCAAGTGTGGAAAGAGACGGTGAGGTTATAGTTGTACCCATAAGTGATGTAATTCCAGGAGATATTGTTCATGTAAAACCCGGAGAGCGCGTACCTGTAGACGGAAAGGTAATAAGTGGTAATACCTCAATAGATGAAAGCATGATAACAGGTGAAAGTATGCCTGTGGAAAAAACTGTAGGGGATTCTCTTGTAGGTGGAACAATGAACTCCTATGGATCGGTTCGTTTCGAAGCTGTACATGTGGGGAAGGATTCTGTATTAGCAAGAATTATCTCTGTAGTTGAGGAAGCCCAGGGCTCAAAGGCTCCAATTCAGAAACTTGCAGACAAGGTTGCAGCAGTATTTGTACCTGTAGTTCTTGCAATAGCCCTTGGTGCATTTTTAATCTGGTGGCTTGTAATAGGATCTATATCCAGTGGGATTATTGCTGCTGTGGCCGTTCTTGTAATAGCCTGCCCATGTGCCCTTGGCCTGGCAACTCCAACAGCAATAATGGTTGGAACAGGAATCGGAGCAGGAAGAGGTATCCTTATAAGAAATGGAGAAGTACTTCAGCTTGCCGGAAAACTGACAACCGTAGTTCTGGATAAAACAGGAACTGTTACAAAGGGGAAACCTGAATTACAGGAAATTATAGCTCTGGACAACATACCTGAAAAAGATCTCCTTCAGATTGCAGCATCCCTTGAAAATAATTCTGAACACCCTCTGGCTCTGGCCATAGTAGATGCAGCGGAGGATAGAGAATTGGGATTGCTTGAGGCAGAAGATTTTACTGCTATTCCGGGTAAAGGGATCAGAGGCAGGATTAATGGTCGGGAATACCTTATTGGAACAGAGTCTTTTATGGTTTCAAATAACATAGAAATAGAATCAATTATGGAAAAAAAGGCCTCTCTGGAACTAAAGGGTTCCACTGTAATGATACTCTCTGCTCTTTCCTCCGGGAAAAGCAGCAACCGTCCAACTGCCCTGATATCAGTTGCAGACGGAATAAAGGAAAATTCTGTAGAGGGTGTTGAACTGTTAAAGAAACTCGGCCTGGATATCTACATGATAACCGGGGATAATACCAGAACTGCCAAAGCTATTGCTGCAAAAGCCGGTATAGAAA
>JALTGJ010000183.1 GCA_027077185.1 Spirochaetales bacterium
CTCCTTTTTCTGCAAAAAAGGTTACAGGACTTGTACCCCTGTAGACATTATCAACATAAACTGCAGCCCCGGAAGGTACGGTTTCCACACTTACCTTTTCACCGTTATTTCTTAACCCCGGGACAATAAATATAAAAAAGAGGACGAGAAGTACAATTATACTGTATATAATTGTAAGATACATTCCGGGCTTTATTCCAAATACGGGCTTTAGTTTAACACTTGCTTTTTCGATATCTTCGTTTGTTATTTTAGTACTCATAGTAAACCCGATTATTATGAACTTACGCTATCTTGTCAACGTTAATATTCTATGGTAGAGTCCATCAGGCAGGTATTTAAGTGGAAAATTGGATGATAAGTGTTCAAAGTGTTACAGAAAGATTACTTACACGGCGAAAAAGAAAAAAACTTAGACAGAAGAAGAAACAGCAGGAAAAAAATGTAATTCTGGATTGGCTGGAAGCTTTTCTATGGGCTGCAGGTGTTGTTCTTCTAATAAATCAGTATCTTTTTCAGGCATATCAGATTCCTTCCGGCTCTATGATTGATACATTGCTTATTAAAGATCATATTTTTGTAAATAAGATTATTTTTGGTCCCGAACTTATTCCAGGACAGTTTAAAGTACCTTCTCTTGTTAAGCCTGTTCGAAATGATGTTATTATTTTCGAAAATCCGACATATATCTCCAGAGGTCCTGCTTTTGATATACTTCAAAGAGTATTGTATATGCTTACATTATCTCTGGTTGATATTGATAAAGATGAAAATGGTAAACCGAAACCTCACTTTCTTATTAAAAGAGCTGCAGCAGTTGGAGGAGATTCTTTACGCTTTGTTAAAGGAGAGCTTCAGTTAAAACCTCCTGGATTCGAAGATTGGATATATGAATCTTATTTTCATAAAATATCCGGATTTACAAATAAGACGCGAAGATTAATTAACCCTTCTGATTATGACTTTATACGGGTGTCTGCCTTTACTGATGCGTATCAAAACTCCGGAATACAGATAAACGATAATATATTAAAGCAGGCTTCTTCGTCATCCAGCTCACGTTCTGATATGTTTGCATGGATGAAGTATCGAAATGAAGCTTTGTATACCATTAACCCACAGGAAAGACGTTACGGTATACTTTGGCGCAAGTTTAATTCCGGTTGGTATCTGCCC
>JALTGJ010000184.1 GCA_027077185.1 Spirochaetales bacterium
ATCATAAAGACTACTGGTGGTATCTGGAACTTAGACAATATGGAACTGTTCCACATTCAGGGTTTGGTCTGGGATTTGAGAGATTAATTCAATATGTCACAGGGATGCAGAATATTCGTGATGTTATTCCTTTCCCAAGGACAGTAGGAAGCGCTGAATTTTAAAAACACAAATAAAGACCTGGAGAACAGTTTGAAACCGTTCACTAGGCCTGCAATGCAACGGGGTTTAAAATTTTGTCGGTCTGATTATTATATTTTATAAAGTTTAGATAGTCTGTTCTGGTTACAAGACCTATGGTTTTCCCATTCTCCACAATAGGAATATGACCTATATTATTGCCAAACATCAGTCGTTCAATTTCTCTCATTGAAAGATCACTGCTGCCGTGAATAACATTCTTAATCATATATCCCCGCACAGGTGCATGCATCTGATTCGCTTTCCTTGCTTTCATTATATCTTTTAAGGTAATAAAGCCTGAAATTTCATTATCCTTGTTATTTACAGGCGCTCCTGAATGATTTATCGACTCCAGAAATATGGAAGTATCTTTTAAACTCCAGTCTTCGTTAACCGAATGAACTTCTTTAGTCATAATAGTTTTAACAGTTACTGCATGTTTTAAATTCACTTCAAGATATTCTACCATAAAATCAAGAACACCTTCTCCAAATTTATCCTTAAATAAAACTGAGGCAGCCATTGCATGACCTCCTCCACCCAAATCTCCAAGAAGCGAGTTTAGATTTATATTCTCTTTCTGACTACGACCAATTACGATAGACGAAGAGGTTTTTACAAAAGAAAATACAGCAAAGTAAGCATCGGGATTTTCAACCTCAAAAACCTTCTCAGCAACAGCGGCCAAACCGCTAACCTGTTTTTCCAGTTCAATATACGAAAACAGAATTAGATGGCCATTTATATGTTTTGCAATCTGATGATTAAGAATATCATGAAACAGATGCATTTGATATTCTTCCTTCAGGGTTTTAAGATATCTCCGGACTATATTAATATCTGCCCCGCAGTTCATTAAATGATGAGCAACCTTAAAATCCTCTACAGTAACATTTTCATGAGTAAAGTTACCGGTATCCGCAAATATTCCTGTTAGTGCAATCGTAGCAATATCAGGATTTATCTCTATCCCGCTCTCAATTATTTCCAGACCTAAAATTGTAGTATTTGAACCAAAATTTTCAAAATGTGTAAGTTCTGCACCAAGATCACTGGAATCTGCCGGGTGATGATCATATACAGTAATTTTCTCTGGTCTTCCATCAAGAACTTTTAAATACTCATCAATTCTTTTTGTGGATCTGGTATCAACAACAACAAGGCTTTCTGTTTTTACATTTTTTATATCTTTAACATTAAGAAAATTAAAATAATCACTGTATAAATTATAAAATTCCCTGGCAACAGGATGAACAAAACGACTCTTAACCATTTGGTGATCAGGATAAAGAAGCTTAGCCAAAACCATCGATCCCAGGCAATCCATATCCATATTAGTATGTCCAACAATAAGATTCATTTTTTACCTACCTTAATAACCCTGTTGACATCCAGGGGACATATGTAATTAGAAGTACCACAAAAAAAAGCATAAAGAAAAATGGAATAACCTTTTTATAAATTGAAGAAAGAGGTTCATCAAATCTGTAGGATGCAAGAAAAAGGTTTAAACCCACAGGAGGGGTAAGATATCCAAGTTCCAGATTTGCAAGAAAAATAATACCCAAATGAACAGGATGAATCCCAAAAACAGCTCCAAGAGGGAGCATTAGAGGAACAACAACCATAATTGCAGAAAAAATATCCATCAGACTGCCAGTTATTAGCAGAGCTATATTTAGGAGAAGTAAAAACACATATTTTGATCCAACATGGGCTTCAACCCAGTAGGTTAGTTTGGAAGGTATCTCAGCATCAATTATGTAATAGGAAAGACCCCTGGATGATGCAAGTATAATTAATATTCCACCAATAATTGGTATACTTTTTAGAAAGACTGATATGATATCTCTGTATTTTATATCCTTTTGTACCAGAACCTCTACAAAAAGAGTATAAATAACTGCAATCGCACCTGTTTCCACAATAGTAGTAAGTCCACCAAAATAAAAAACGAGTATTATTACAGGAAGCATTATCTCCCACACTGACTCCTTCAGGGCACTTAAAACAAGTGCCCCCTTAAAAGAGGTTCGGGGAATTTTACTCTTTACAGCAATGACTATACCAAAACCGGACAGCATAAGAACCATCAATAAGCCTGGAATAAGTCCGCCGATAAACATATCCTTTATACTTATCTGTGCTATAACGCCATAGAGTATAATAGGAAGACTGGGAGGAAACAAAAGTCCAATACTACCGGAAGCAGTTAATAAGCCATGAGAAAAGTCCTGCCTGTACCCACCTCTTTCTTCCAGAATATAAGCCAGCAAAGCACCAAGAGCAAGGATTGTAACACCTGAAGCACCGGTAAAGGTTGTAAAAAATGCGCAGACAAATACTGCTGCAACAGCCATTCCTCCCGGAACCCAGCCAAACAAGGCTTGAAAAAGGCCTATAAGCCTCTCCCCTGCTTTACTCTCAGATAAAATAAAACCAGCAAGGGTAAACATAGGAATAGCAGCAATTGTATTCCCTGTTAACATGGTATAGGCCTCATTTGGTACTAATTCAAGAACCCCCCAGCTTCCTGCAAAAAGTATATATGCAGAACCTCCAAGAATTATAAAAAGAGGTGCTCCAAAAAATGTAGAGATAATTAGCAGAAACAATAATGGCAAAGTTAGCTTTGCTGTAACTGAAAAATAGACATCATTTATAGAATCAATAAACATAGGAACATTTTGTAAAAATGAATACAATATATTTGCTATCGATGGGAATGCAAGAATTAGACCAAATAAAAAACCGGTTCTTATTATCCAGCGACTTTTAGCTGTTAGGATATCTGCAGTAGAAAATCTTATTGCTATGACCAAATATCCCAATGGAATAATTGATGTAATTAAACGAATGGGAAAAATCCCAATCATCATAGTTTGATCAAAAGCAGAAAGTATCATCGAAAATCCACTGATTGCAAATGCAAAACTAATTCCAGTAGAAAGGGTATTAATAAAAATCATAATATTGTTTTTTATTTTTTTTCAAAATTTGTTGACCCCAACAGAAATGGCAAGATGCTGGTTATTCCTGGAAGTTATCATAGCCCCAAGAAAAGTTATCCATAAAACGATATGGGCAGTATACTCAGAACTTGCTTCCAGACCGGATCTAAAAAATGTTCTCAGCAATATCTCAACTACGGGTATTACTGCCAATAACAATAATACTGCTGAAGCTGTTGTATTCTCAAGATTAAATAAAAATTTCTTAATTTTCATCTTTACCGGAGATTGTTTTGTATTTATCAACATAGGATACTATTTCATTATAAATATTGCGTGATACCAATGATCCTATAATACCCTGCTGATTATAAAGAGTATTGACAACTTCTAACCATGCATTCTTCTGTTCTTCACTAACAGGGTTTACTGTTAAACCATTATCCAGCATTACCTTTAAAGCTTTGTCATTCAATTCTCTTGAGGCTTCATCCATAGCAACTATTTTTCTTTTGGTAATATCTATAAACTTCTGCCTGTATTCTTCCGGTATTTTTTTCCAGGATCTTTCACTGAATACAATGGAACCAAGCAAAGGGGATATTGGAAAATCGAGCATATTATCTGCAATGGGAAAAACCTGATATGCTGCGGCAATCAGAGGAGACAGCAGCAAAGCGTCGGTACGGCCGCTTTGCAGGCCTGCCAGCCAGTCTATGGTATTGGCCGGGACAATATGAAAACCCATATTTTTTAATATTTTAGTAAGAACAACTTCACCTGTAGTAAATCCCAGCTTCTGATGTTCAAGATCAGAAGGATAATAGACAGGATCCCTGGAAAATACATTCATCCATCCTGCATTTGTCCACCCGACCAATACAAAACCTTTATCCTCCATAATTGAACTGAAGGTTGGATAAATTTTATTCATTACATATTCAAGCTCGCCTGTATTACTAATAACAAGGGGCAAACTTATAGCAAACAAATCCGCTGAAATTTTATTAAGTCCCATTGTTGATGCCACCATACCATCCAAAGCACCAACTCTCATCTTACGTAATGTATCACCCTCATTTCCTGTAATACCACCGGGATAAATTTTTAACTTGATTTTCCCATTTGAAACTGCCTTCCATTCTTCAGCAATTTCATGTAATGTTTTGTCCCAGGGGGAGTTCCTTGGTGCTAAACTACCTACTTTTAAGGTCAAAGAATATACGCCTGCAGCAGATAAAAATATAAATAAAAATACTAACAATTTATTTCTCATATGTACAAAATCTCCTATAATTTTTAAGGAATAAAAAAATAATCTTCTTTGTGATCAAGCAGCCACTCTGCCTTTCTCTGACTAATTATATTTTGAAGTCTATTTTCGGGATATAAATTGATATCTATTAATAAGGCACGATTAAGTGTTTTGGTAAAACCAGCTAAATCCTGATTATTTATATACAAAGAAGCAATTGAAACGTATGGTGCAACCTTTGCCCCAGGGGAAAGGGATACAGATAAATTAAAATTAAACAAAGCCTGATCGCTAATGGACATACTATTAAAATCGAGACCCTTTTCAGCATAATATGCTGAAAGAACTCTTTTAATGGAGTAATTATTACTTAAATCCGAACTTTTATATATCAGGTTTTCCGGCAAATTTGCAAAAACAGAAATAAGCAGATCATTAAGAGTACCGTTTTTATAATTTTCATCCAATTCGAGAGCCCTTACAAGCATAGCAACGGCAGAAGGTATTTCTATCATTAGTTCAGGATTAAAACTGTCGACGGAAAATTCTCCCAAAACTGATGCTGCTTTCCAGTAGAGAAATGGTACAGTGTCTTTTTTTAAAGGAATAAAAGCAGCTTCCCAGTCCCCTTTCGAAAAATTTTTATTAAACTCAGGAAAAAGAATCTCCAGTCCACGGTCTGCAAACCTTCCAGCTCTACGGTACATGGCTCCAGCTCTTGAAAGGAGAACATCCTTTTCTGCAATATGGTCATATCCCATTAATTCTGCAGGGGATTGGAGGAAAGCATTTGCATAAGACACATATCCTCCTGCAACAGCCTCAACTAAACCAATATTTTCTGGATCGGTCTCCAATAGACTTTCAAATGTTTTTAACGCAAATGGAAGTGCATCAGCAATAAATTCAGGATCTTCATCAGAAGTAAACACAGAACCACCATCATTTGAGGTAAGAGCATTTGCAACAAGTCTTGCTGCAAACTGATTAATTGAACAGGATGAGAATAACAGAAAAAAAACAAAAGAGGTGAAAGCAAATATTCGTTTATTTTTCATATGCTGCCCTTTCCTGCTTATTATGTAAAACCCTTAATTCCTTATCAAAAGCATTTGCAAAAAGCTGGACATCCCTGTTACTCATAGCTCCCGTTGATCTGGACATTACTCCATAACTTCGCAACTCTGTCATAGCATTTCTCATGGACAGTCTCTCTCCAATATTATCTGCTGTAAAGACACTCCCTCTGTCATCTAAAACAAGAATACCTTCCCTGACTAAATCCGCGGCAAGAGGGATATCCCTGGTTATTGCAATATCTCCAGGTACCGAATTTTCACAGATATATTTATCCGCTTCACCCTCTCCTAATGGGACTAAGTGCATGGACGACCATTCCTTATCAACATTGGGGATTATCCTATTTGCCACAAAAACCGCCTCTATCTCCATCCTAAGCGCGGCCCTAATAATAATCTGCCTGATCTGACGTGGACATGAGTCAGAATCCACCCATATTTTCATACTTTTTTTGTACCTGGTATTCCGGCAGAATAAATATCCGCAGATCCAGATAAAGTATATGAACCACTTGAAGAGGGTATTATGAAACTCTCACCACCAGCTACGGGAAAATCTCCGGCTTTTGAGTGTATAACAGCATTTCCTTTTATACACAATATAATCTCAACAGAACTATTATTATTGACTTCCAATAACTTTTTATTATCTACTCTGTAGTTTTTTAAGACAAATTCACTGGAAACAGTCTCATATTCAAAGATACCAGGTTTTATTTCTTTAGGAGTCAAAATTGATTTATCTGTATAATTAAAATCTAAAATCTTCAGTAATTCCGGCACATCAATATTTTTGTGAGTTAAGCCTCCCCTTAGAACATTATCTGAATTTGCCATAAGCTCAATACCCGTACCTTCTACATAAGCATGAAGCTCTCCGGCACCCTGGTATAGGGCCTCTCCGGGTTTTAAATTAAAAACATTAAGAAATAATGGTGATAACACACCAGGATCATTCCTGTATAATGCAGCAAATTTCTTTACCAGGCTTGCTTCCGGAGATTCATCCTTCCCGGCCCAGCTAAGGGCACTATCAATCAGATTATTCAAATCTGTCCCGTCCAATGTCATTAAAGTCGAAAAAAATAATTTTACCTTATTCTCAACTCCATTTTCAAAACAGTTTTTGAACAAATTATTAAAGACCTGGCTATTTAGAACATTAAATTTTTCTACTATGACATTGATATTTCGAAATCCGCACATTGCTGTAAATTTTGTCAAAGCACATATAATTTCAGGTTTATGGTTATTATCTTTATAGTTTCTGTTAAATGAATCCAAAGGAATATTACGTAAATTTTCATCCTGAAAACCAGTTTCTGCCTGAATTTTATTGGGATGTGCCTGAATTGACAAAGGGCTCGTAGCCGAAAGAACTTTGAATAAAAAAGGAAGATGACTACCAAAACGGGATATATCGTTACCTAATATCAATTTGGGATTCTGTGTAATAAGTTTATCCAGTAATATCTTTCTATTATCCACAATTACAGAAGAAGGTCCTCTGGGATGATCCCCCATCCATAGCTCAGCACAGTGGGCACCATTAAAATCTTCTCCCAGCAATGCCGGTATATAATCCGTAGACCCCCAGGAATAATTTTGTACCTGGTTTATAAGTTTTAACAACTGCATACGTAAAAGTTTATATACTGGGCTTGAGATAGTCAATTAAAATATTAAAGGTTTTAAAGGTCCCCTTGCAAAAAAACACAAAAAAAGACCATAATACACTCTAATATAAAAGAAATTTTCAGTATCAGGAGTTAAAATTGTCCTATTCACCATTACAGACAGAAAGATATAAATATAAACCAAAATTACCGGAAGTACTAAAGGGTAATATTCATAAAATTGGTATAAACCCTAAAGGTTCCACTAAATCTGAAAGCAATCAAAAAGAAATTGCAGAAATATTTCCAAGAACCTATGGTGCCCCATTTATTGAAACTCTGGCTATGGAAAAAGCTGTGGAATCTATAAATATAAATATTGGAGTTGTTTTATCCGGGGGTCAGGCTCCAGGTGGTCATAATGTAATCTCCGGCCTTTATGATGCCATGATAAAAGCTAACCCGGAATCAAAGCTAATTGGATTTTTAGGAGGGCCATCAGGTATTTTAGAAAACAAAACACTTGAACTTGATTCCAAAATAATTGATCAGTTTAGAAATACCGGAGGTTTTGATATTATAGGATCCGGCAGAACAAAACTGGAAACAACAGAACAATTTGATATTTGCGAAGATGTATGCAAACTTCTGGATATATCATGCCTTGTAATAATTGGAGGGGATGACTCAAACACAAACGGTGCTGTTCTGGCAGAATATTTTAAACAAAAAAATTCCGGCATATCAGTTATTGGTGTGCCAAAAACAATTGATGGCGATTTGAAAAATGAATATATTGAAGTATCTTTTGGATTTGATACAGCAACTAAAACATATTCTGAACTAATTGGTAATATTGAAAAAGATGCTAACTCTGCAAAAAAATACTGGCATTTTATAAAATTAATGGGTAGAAGTGCATCACATATTTGTCTTGAATGTGCATTACAGACACATCCTAATATAGCCCTTATATCTGAAGAGATTGAATATAATCATAAATCATTAACAGATATTGTATTGGATATGGTCAATATAATTGTAAAAAGAAGTGAATTGGGCAGTAATTATGGAATAGTTTTAATACCTGAAGGTTTAATAGAATTTATTCCTGAAATGAAGCAGCTGATTTCAGAATTAAATACCTTACTGGCTGAACATGCAGAGCATTTTGGTACACTCCATACATTTGAAGATCAATCCCGATGGATAAACAGGGAACTATCAAGGGATTCATCCTACGTTTTTTCCACACTGCCAAATAATATTCAACGCCAGTTGTTAATGGATAGAGATCCCCACGGTAATGTTCAGGTTTCAAGAATTGAAACAGAAAAATTACTAATTCAAATGGTTGCTTCCAGGCTGGACGAAATGAAAAGTGAAGGAAAGTATAAAGGAAGCTTTAGCCCTCAGGATCATTTTTTCGGATATGAAGGACGCTGTGCATTCCCATCCAACTTCGATGCGGATTACTGTTATTCCCTGGGATATAATGCTTATGTTTTGGCAGCTTCAGGCCTGACAGGTTACATTTCTTCAATTCATAATCTGTCAAAATCTATTAGCAAATGGACTGCCGGGGCTGTTCCTGTTACTATGATGATGAATCTTGAACAGAGACATGGCAAATTAAAACCTGTAATAAAAAAAGCCATGGTAGAACTTGAAGGAAAACCTTTTAATGAATATGTATCTAAAAGAGATATATGGGCAATTAAATCTTCCTATGTATTCCCCGGAGCAATTCAATATTTTGGACCATCTGAAGTTTGTGATGCAAGTTCCATAACCCTGACACTGGAAGGTAACAAATAGTTTTTATGCATAAGTTAAGTACTCTTCCAATAATTAAATTCAGTGTAAAATATCCATGGATGGTTATAATTCTATCCCTTTTAATTACAATTTTATTTGTTCTCCCCCTGAAACATATTCAAATAGAACCGGATGTAGAAAGCCTTCTTCCAGAGAATTTAACAAAGGATAACGCTAACTTTGATAAATTACTTATAATGGTAAGTGGAAGTAAACTTTTTACTCTGGAAGGGCTTCAGCTGGTTCAGACCACAAATAAAGAACTACAGAAAATTCTGCCTGTCAAACGAATTATTGACCCCTTCTCATTTAAAACTCTTGAAAAAAATGGTTCAAGACTAATGGCAGCACCACTTTCACCGGGTAATTCTGCACCGGAAACACCAGAAGACCTTAAAAAATTTACCGAACGATTAAAAAAAGCAAGATTTGCTTCTGGAATTGTAAGCTCCCTGGACAAACAATCCCTGGTATCTATACTATTAATAGACAAAGGTGAAGATTACATAAAAACAATGGCATCTATAAACAAAACTCTGGAACCCCTAAGATCCAGTTTCGATGTTGTTATTACCGGCACAATCCCATTCTCTGCAGAAACCCAGGTATTTTTAACTAATGGTTTCAGCAAACTTTTAATTTTGGTATTAATAACAATTTTAATAAGTTATTACCTGGGATTTAAGAGCAAAAGAGCAGTTTTTCTACCAATGATAATTGTAATTAGCGGAACTGTAGTTTCTCTTGGTATGATGGTTTTACTGGGCTACAAATTAACCATGATTAGTATTTTATCCCCTCCCCTTGTATTAACCCTGGGCAGTTCCTATAGTATCCATGTAATGAGTGCATATTACAGTCTATCAAGAACCTCAAAGGAATCAAAAAAAGATACAATAATTAAATCTATAACGGGAGTAAGCGGAACAGTTCTCCTTGCATCTTTTACAACCCTAATTGGACTGTTAAGCCTCTTAATGGCAACAATAAGACAAACCAGGGAGTTTGCCATAACAACCTCCTTTGGTATTCTATTTACTGCGCTTTTATCTATTACTCTCCTTCCAGCATTTTTGGCAATACAGAGAACACCAGAAAAAAAGAAACTTAAGGAACTAAACAGAGATATACTGTCGAAGTTCCTTAGAAATTTTGGTCCAAAAATTGTAAACTGGAAAGTCCAGGCATATATAATTCTTTTCTTAATAGCTGCTGTATTTTTTATTCTCCTACCTAAAATTTCATTTAATACAAGCCCTACCAAGTACTTTCCAAAGTCGTCAAAGGTTATTTCAGACTCCTCAGTATTTTTACATAAAGTTGGAAGTTTTGAAGACCTTAAGATTGAATTTTACAGTACAGAAAATAACTATTTTCTACGACCTGATGTTCTGGCGAAAATATTTTCTATTGAGCAGAAACTTTCTAAAATTCCCAATATAAGCTATACATTTTCATTCCCGGGATATTTAAATTTTGCAGGTAAGGTAATGACCGGAGATGAAGGATATTTTAAATCCAGAGGACTTAATCTGCTGGTTTCAAGACTTTTTAGAACAGCAAATACTGATAAAACCATGCTGAATGATACTAATTCAAAATTGAGCATTCTAATAAAGGCCTCTAACAGAGAGAAAGAAGCTCCTATAGATGAAAATGATACTATAAATCTTATAAAAGATATAAATACTGTAATGGTAAATAATATTGACAAAGGTATGGAATGGAAATTAACCGGTACAAGTTTAGATTTTCTTAAACTGTCCCAACAAATGCGAAGGGATTTTCTGGTATCCACAATAACGGCATTAATACTTATCCTCCTTGTATCTTCTATTTCCTTTAAATCTCTAATTAAGGGTATATTGGCATTAATTCCACTTCTTACAGGTATATTTACAAGTTTAATATTAATGGCAATATATCGTATTCCCCTGGATATGACAACAATTATGGTATCCTGCATTTCCATTGGAGTGGGTGTTGATGATTCCATACATTTTCTACTTCAATATCAAAAACAGATTGCTTTGAACCCCTCTAATCCCGGAGCTGCCATATATGAAACTTTATTACATGCAGGAAGACCGATAGCTATAACAACAGTCTCAATAGTTTCCGGACTGCTCTTTCTTGGGTTTGCACAATTCCAGCCAATTAGGTATTTTGGGTTATTAATAGTTTTTACACTTAGCACAGCATTTTTTGCAACTCTGTTTATACTGCCTCCAATATTAAAATCATTGAGTAAGGTAAAAAAATGAATCATACTGTTCCAAGATTTATTCCTGTTGATAATGCAGCACAAATTTTTGTATCAATAAATTCAAGACGGGAAACTACACTGTCAAGGATTTCTCTTACATTAAAAGATCCTGTAAATTTAGAACTTTTAAATAAGGCTCTTTATAAAGTTATAAAGCTTTTCCCTTTTTTTCAGGTATACTTAAAAAAGCATTTTTTTAACTATGTTTTTGAGAGAACAGATAAAATTCCTGTTATTGAAAAGGATACAAAATGGACAAATAGGTAC
>JALTGJ010000185.1 GCA_027077185.1 Spirochaetales bacterium
CCTTCAAATTAGTTAATCAGGAAGTCTTCAGGCAGATCTGATATTCCAGGAAAGCTCGTTTAAGTTCCTTTTCCCCCAAACCCCATACGAAATTCGGTACCATGAAGCGTTTCCCCTTCCACAGGAAGTCTCGGGATATAGCTTATTAAATCAATATTACTGGCTCCGACAACACATACATCGTACCCTGTCATGAAATTCCCAGATATGCTTTTTTTACAGAATCATTTTCCTGTAAAGTTGCTGCAGAATCTTCCATAGTAATTTTTCCAGTTTCCAAAATATATCCAAAATTTGCTACATGAAGAGCAATATTTGCATTCTGTTCAACCAGAAGAATTGTCCTGCCTGTTTTATTTATTCTAATAACAAGGTCAAATATTCGCTCAATCAGGATAGGAGCAAGCCCAAGACTGGGTTCATCCAGCATCAAAATTTCAGGTTCACTCATTAGTCCCCGTCCAATAGCAAGCATCTGCTGTTCTCCTCCTGATAAGGTTCCTGCTATCTGCTTTCTACGTTTTGCTAACTCAGGGAAAATCTCAAACTGTTCTTCAATCAACTCTTTAACTCTGTTGTTGTTTTTATTTAAGTATGCACCACACCTCATATTTTCTTCAACGCTAAACTCTTTAAAAATATGCCGTCCCTCAGGAACATGAGCAATGCCTCCCTCAAGAATTTCGTAAGGATGGGCTCTGGTAATATTTTTCCCTTTATACAGTATTTCTCCGCTTGTAGAACGATGGATCCCGCTGATTGTTTTTAATAAAGTAGATTTCCCTGCCCCGTTTGCACCGATTATAGTAACTATTTGACCTTCTTCCACTTTAAGAGATATACCTTTAATTGCATTGATCTGCCCATAATGGACTACAAGATTACTAATCTCAAGTAACGGCATTATGCATACCTCCTTTTACCCAAATAGGCTTCAATAACCCTTTCATTATGCTGGATATCAGAAGCACTTCCTTCGGCAATTTTTTTGCCATAATCCAGAACTGTTATAATATCTGCAATAGACATCACCATTTTCATATCATGTTCTATTAGAAGAATAGTATACCCCTCCTCCTTTAGCTGGAAGATGAATTTAATTAATTCAGTTGTTTCCTGATTATTCATTCCTGCAGCTGGTTCATCCAGGAGTAAAATATCCGGTTTACTTGCCAAAGCCCGGGCTATTTCCAGTTTTCTCTGTTCACCGTAAGGCAAGTTACTGGCATACTCATCTTTTTTTTCTGCAAGTCCAACCTTTTCAAGTAACTCATTACCCAATTCACGCATAAGTTTTTCTTCTCTCTTGAATCTTTTTGTGTGAAGAAAAGCATCCAGGACATGTGCTTTTGTCAGGTTGTGAGTACCAACAAGAATATTATCCAGTACTGACATATACGAAAAAAGCCGTATATTCTGAAAAGTCCTGGAAATCCCTTTAGTTGAAATTACATGTGTCGGCAGATGTTCAATATTTTCTCCCTTCCATATTATTTGCCCTGAGGAAGCAGGATAAATTGATGTAATACAGTTAAAAAAGGTTGTTTTCCCTGCTCCATTTGGACCTATTACTGCATGAATAGTTTCCTTTTTAACTGTCATATCAACAGTATCAACAGCAGTAAGACCACCAAACTGTTTTTTAAGTTTTTTTATCTCAAGAAACTCCATTACTAAGACTCCAATGCTTCATTGTTATGATTTTTCCCAAACAAGCCAATTATTCTTTTCTTTATTTCAGCTCCCAGATTGTAGTCCCGGGGAAACATCCCCTTGAACCCTACAATGCCTTCGGGCTTAAACATCATTACAAAAATTAAAATTAAACCATATACAACCATTCGATATTCAGCCAGAAAACGGAAAACCTCAGGAAAAAGAAGTAAAATTACTACACCAACTACCGGACCGGCAATTGACCCGGTACCACCAAGAGCTACCATTGTTAAAATAGCAAATGACTCATTTACCCCAAACTGGTCAGCACTTATAAAGCGTACAAAATGAGCATAAAATGCTCCCGCAAGCCCGGCAAAAGTACAACCCAGAGTAAAAGCCAAAACCTTGAACTTAAAAACATGAACTCCCATGGTAGCTGCACCAACATCATCCTCCCTTATTGCAACAAAAGCACGCCCTACTTTAGAATTGTATACACGCCGTATCAATAATACGGATAAAGAAGCAAAAATCAGTACCAAATAGTAATAATATGTATAATTTTTAAATGAAAATCCAAATATCGTGGGAACAGGAATTCCAGGGATTCCCATGGGACCACGGGTTAAGGAGATCCAATTCATAATTATAATTCTAACTATTTCACCAAATGCAAGTGTTCCGAATACTAAAAAAGTTTCTCTCAACCTGAGGGTTGCAAGTCCTATAAGAGCACCAAATAATCCTGCCATAATTCCAGCAGCAGGCATTGTTATCCAAAAAGGCAGACCCAGATTTATTGCCAGAAGAGCCGAGGTATAAGCTCCAATACCATAAAAAGCTGCATGAGCAAGCGAAAACATCCCTGTAAAACCAATAATCAAATTCAAACTGGATGCAAGAACAATAAAGATACCCATTATAATTGCAACCCTCTGCAGATAGGAACTTTGCAGAATAAATGGCAAAAATAAAAGGAATATACCACATAGAATAATCAATTTATTTTTATTTTTTAAATACACAGCTTTAAGCCCGGATTTCATAAATTCTCCAATTTATAGTTTAGATTTTTTTCCAAGGATTCCACTCGGTCGAAATAAAAGGAAAAGAATAAGAATAGTATATGAGATAAGATCACGATAACCCGAAGAAACATACTGAACTCCAAGATTCTCAATAACACCCAACAGATATCCACCCAAAATAGCCCCTGGTATTGAGGTAATCCCGCCAAACACAGCGGCTGTAAACCCCTTAAACCCCGGAAGAAAGCCCATTGTAGGTTTGACCGCATTGTAGTATGTTGCCGAAAGTACACCCACAACACCTGCAATGCTCCCTGCCAGCGAAAAGGCTATCGATATAACTCGGTCAACATTAATTCCCATCAAACCAGCGGCATGGTGATCCTGAGACACAGCTCTAATACCCAGACCGACTCTGGTTTTATAGAAAAAAATCTGAAGCCCTACCATAATAAATACAGCAACAAAAATCATAATCAACTGCAGCCAGCTAATACTGCTTTCCCCAATTCTAAATACAATTTCATGAAAGAAATTCGGCATTGCTTTTGTGTCAGAACCAAAAATAACACTTGCAAGTTCTTTTAAGAAAACAGAAAATCCCAAAGTACAAATCAAAGAGGCAATATGAGGAGCGCCCCTCAAAGTATGAAATGCCGCTTTCTCAATAATAAATCCAAGAAACCATCCTGTTATCAGGCTAATAACCAGTGCTACAAAAATATTAGGTATTACATAGACAACAACTAACCAACCTAAAAACGCACTAAACATATATATTTCACCAAGGGCAAAATTAACCATCCGCAAAAGGCCCCATACCATTGAAAAACTAATTGCCATTAATGCAAAAAGACTGCCCTGAGTTATTCCGTTTATCAATTGTTGCAAAAACACTCGGATTCCTCCCCCTCTTAAAATCTTCTAACCATCAGGCATCCTTAATGGATGCCTGATTAGTAAATCTATGGTGTATAAACAGCAAACTCACCATTTGTAATACGAACTCGGGTATATTCTTTTAGAACATCACCAACATTAGTAAAATTGATTTTACCGGTTACACCTGGGTAGTCTTTTGTATTTGCAAGTGCATCTCTTATTGCACCGCGGTCAGTCGAGCCTGCCCTTTCAATTGCATCTGCCATAAGACCAATTGCATCGAAAGCGACAGCGGCAAACATGTTTGGAGTAGCTGAATAGCGTGACTTAAACTC
>JALTGJ010000186.1 GCA_027077185.1 Spirochaetales bacterium
AAGCAGGGGGAGTAATAAGCTTTTACAGGAAATACTTGTATCACTTTCAGAAGAAGATTCAAATTGACATAGATTTTTAGTTTGTAGTTAGTAAGGAGTAGATAGTATGGAACTTCAGGATAAGATTCAGGAACATTTTGCAGGGCTAATAGTAAGAAAAGATCTCTCAAACCTTGTACGGGGAAATGCATTGGTTCCCACCTATGTGCTTGAGTACCTGCTTGGACAGTACTGTGCAACAAACGACCCGGATTCTATACATTCAGGAATTGATACAGTAAAAAACATTCTTGCCCGTCATTATGTTAACCGAAATGAAGCTGAACTGGTAAAGTCTAAAATAAGGGAAGAGGGCCGCTACAAAATTATTGATAAGATATCAGTGCAGCTTAATGAAAAAAGTGATACCTATGAGGCAACCTTCGGGAATCTAGGGATAAAAAAAGTAATATTAGACCGTGAATACATAAAAGACCATCCAAAACTTCTTGTAGGGGGGGTATGGTGTATTCTGGATATTGAATATATGCATGAGGATAACCCAAAACATTCTCCCTGGATTATAGATACTCTAAAACCCATTCAAATTTCCAATGTTGATCTGGATGTTTTTAAAGAGCTTAGAAAAGAGTTTACAAAAGAGGAATGGATAGATTTTATAGTTCAAAGTCTGGGTTTTAATCCTGAGGAGCTGGGTGATCGTAACAAGATGTATCAGCTTGTAAGGCTTATTTCCTACTGTGAAAATAACTACAATCTTATTGAACTGGGGCCAAAGGGAACTGGTAAGTCACATATATTCAGTGAGTTTTCTCCACACGGAATACTTGTTTCCGGTGGTGAAATTACTCTTGCAAAGCTTTTTGTAAACAATACAACCGGTAAACTTGGGCTGCTTGGATACTGGGATGTAGTTGCCCTTGATGAATTTGCAGGAAAGGGTAAAAAAGCTGACAAAACTCTTATTGATGTTATGAAAAACTATATGGCAAACCATTCTTTTTCCAGGGGTACTGACCAGATTACAGCAGACGCCTCTATGGTTTTTGTTGGTAATACAAGCAAAAGTGTTTCTTATCTTCTGAAACAGGCAACACTCTTTGATGATCTTCCTCATCTCTATCAGGATTCGGCCTTTCTAGACAGAATTCACTACTACATTCCCGGG
>JALTGJ010000187.1 GCA_027077185.1 Spirochaetales bacterium
AATTACAATATAAGGATCTGCAAAATTTATTTTAAGGTTTCTTTCCTGTGTTACGGTCATTCCGCTCATAATAATATCAAACTTATCTGTCATAAGTGATGGTATAATTCCATCCCATGCAGTGTTAACAGGAACCCATTTTACTCCCAGAGCTTCTGCCATTTTCTTTCCCATATCAATATCAAAACCGATAAAATCACCGTTTTTATCAGTCATTTCGAAAGGCATATACCCTGCCTCGAATCCATGTCTCAATTCTCCTGAAGCAACAATTTTTTCAAGTGTTGACTGTTTTGTAAGGTCGAGCCTTACATTAACTTTTTCTACCTGCTTTGTCTGTCCGCATCCGGAAAACAGAAAAACCAGACCAATAGCTAAAATAGCCAGAACTGCGTATTTTTTCACTTTTTACCCCTTTAGATTAGATAGTATTGTTTTATACAGTCCCTATTATAGTTGGTAATGTCAGAATGGTCAATAAAAATAACAAAACCTATCCTTTTGGATAGGTTTTGTAGCAATACTAACAAAAAGTAGTAAAAATGTTATAAAATGGCAGTAACTTAATGTACTATACCCAGTATGACATCTGTTCCCTGCTTATTTACTTTAAAAATTAGTTCTTCGTTTTCGTTTCTATTTAAAATCCTGTAGAAATCAATTACGCTGTTAATTTTTTTCTTATTTATTTCTTTTATAATATCACCGTTTCTCAGTCCTGCTGTGAATGCAGGGGATCCTTTTGCAACAGATCCTATCATCACTTTCCCAATATTTTTTGGAAGATTCAGGCGTTTTTGTATTTCATCTGTAATTCCTACCACTGTAAGACCAGGCCATAAATTACTTGTATTTGAAACAATGGTATTTTCATCCTGTCTTGCTGTAATTTTTACTTTGATTGTAACAGGTTTTGATTCTCTTACCAGTTTAAATGTGTATTGTTTTCCCGGTTTTAGATTCCCAACCAGCTGAAGCAGATTGTTTCCGTCTTTTATTTTATTATTATCTATTGATGTAATAAAATCTCCAGGTCGTATTCCGCCTTTCCATGCAGGAGAATCCTTATATACGTTAAATACAAATGCCCCTGTTCTGTTTTCCAAATCCATATTGCTTATAAGATTATCTGAAGGATCACCCATAGATATCCCAAGCCATCCGTAT
>JALTGJ010000188.1 GCA_027077185.1 Spirochaetales bacterium
TTATTACTGATATTGACTTAGGAGAATTTTTATACTTTTTAAAATTATCATTAACAGGACCATAATTTTTTAAACTATAAATAATTATATCTGTATCAATCAAATAATTCATGGGTATTTCCAAATTTCTTTGAATTTCTTCTGCTATTCCTTATGTCCTGAATAATTTCATCTGCACTTCTATTATCTTCCCAACTTCCTGCAAGACCCAGGAACTCTTCTGTAGGATTTCTATTGAAATCTAAAGGAGATGAAAGATACTTCTCTAAAATTAAGACTACTTCCTGACTTATGGATCTTTTTTCAATTTGTGCCAGACTTCTAATTGATTCATATAATTTGTCATCTATATCCCGTACCTGTAAATTTGCCATAAATACCTCCACTAATAAAATATCACATATTTTACTGCATTTTGCATACATATTCATGAAAACTTGTATAATTTAACACAGTATACCTAATATTATCAGGTATTTCTACAAAGAATAAAAAAAACTACCTTCTATTTGTAATAATACTCCAAATGAAGTATACTAAAATAGAGAAACATGGAGAGACAAATGAAAATTCAGACCAGTGTAAGAGTAGAAGACACATTCTATAAAGAAGCAAAAGATGTTTTCGAAAATTTCGGCCTTAGTTTTGGTGATGCCGTTAATATTTTTCTAGCAAAAGTAGCTATGGAAAAAAGTATTCCCTTTGATTTAAGTTTACCATCAGATGACTTGAATAAGAGAATCGGGAACCTGGAAAATAATACGAATACGCAGGTATACAACACTGCCAATGAACTATTTGAAGATCTGGGAATCTGATTTTGCTTGAACTAAAAATTGAAAAATCCTTTAAAAAGGATATTGAAAGAGATAAAAAAAGTGGGCAATATTCAAATAAAGATTTTGAACTTCTAAAAACCATAATATATCTATTACAAAATCAGATTACTTTAGAAGCCAGACACAAAAGACATCCGCTACAGGGAAATTTAAAATATTTCGAATCTGTTCATATTAAAAATGACTGGCTGCTTATTTTTAAAGTTGATGAAGAATACCTAACCCTCGTTATGCTGGGAAAACATACGCAAGTGTATAAAAAGTTTAAATAACCAAGAATATTAGTATCAACAAAAATGTTACCGCTCATGCAGACTATCCCGGGAAGAATAAGATTCACTCTTTTCTTTAAACTTTCCCTTGACAGACTTGTTCCATAGTACTATATTTATATTGTACTAATACTTTAATACAATATACTACATTTATCGGGGGATGTATGGCAACTGAAGCCGATACAACACTAAAGTTCAGTCTGGATCTAAAAAGCGGAGTGCCCTACTATAAACAGGTCATACTCCAGGTGGAAATGGCCATTGTTGACGGAAGACTTGTAAACGGGGATCAGCTTCCAACAGTACGAAGCCTTGCAGTGGCCCTAAAAATTAATCCAAATACAGTGGCCAGGGCATACAACGAACTGGAAATCCGTGGAATAGTAAATACGCAGCAGGGTACAGGCACATTTATCAGTGACAAAAAAATTGAACTGACAGATATTGAAAAAGAAAAAATACTATCAGAACTTACCCACCCCTACATTTCAAACGCCAGAGCCTACGGATTTACTTTGGAAGAATTAATTAAACACCTGCAAAGCATGACAAAACAAGGAGTTAACTAGATGAAACTTGGAACAAATAAATTTAACAGAATTAAGAATGTACAGGGTTTTTCTATGAAAAAGGATTTTGTATTTAATGTTTTTTCCTTTATGATACTTGCCCTGTTTTTTGGAACAGCCTTACTTGTACAAAGTATTATAGCAGGTCCTATTGCTCCTATTGTTATGGGGAAAACAGCCGGCAGCATTATAGCTGTGGGTATTCTGTTAATGTTAGTACCCCTATGGTCCACAGTCATACTAATGGTCATCCTTATCTGGGCAGGCATGATGGGAGCTGAATTAACAGAACTTTATCCCATGTTTACAATTATATCAGCAGGGTTAATATTTGCCCCTGCCTTTCAGATAATTTTGGAGTGGGATAAGGCTGTTGTACTCCGCCTTGGTAAGTTTAGAAAGGTTTATGGCCCGGGAATTTTTTTTATAGTCCCTGTAATAGACAGAATAGCAAAGGAAATTGATACAAGAATACGGGCCACAGATTTTACAGCAGAAAAAACACTGACAAAGGATACAGTTCCTGTTCATGTGGATGCTCTTGCCTTCTGGATGATATGGGATGCACAGAAAGCAGTACTGGAAGTGGAAAACTTTATAGAGGCAATTACCCTTTCTGCCCAGACTGCTCTTAGGGCTTCTATAGGAAAAAACAAACTAACTACCCTTCTTTCTGATAAAGAGTTCATCTGCAATGAAATTCAGCAGATGCTCGACGAAAAAACAAACTCCTGGGGAATCTCTATTATGTCTGTGGAAATAACAGATATTGTAATTCCGGAAAATCTTGAGGATGCAATGAGTAAAGTTGCCCAGGCAGAACGTGAAAAAGAGTCCAGGGTTATACTTGGAAGTGCAGAGGTGGAAATAGCTGCAAAGTTCGAGAAAGCTGCGGAATACTATAAGAACAACCCGACAGCCCTTAATCTTCGGGCAATGAATATGGCTTACGAAGGTCTAAGACAAAAAACAGGATCTTTAATGGTACTGCCATCCTCTGCTATGGACAGTATGAATATTGGAACTACTGCGGGTCTTGCCGCATTGGATAAGACAGAAAAGATGGCTGAAAAAAATAATGGAGGAGATAAATGATTTCTGTAAAGGATGTTAAAAGAGTCTACCAGACTGGTGAAACAGAAGTACATGCACTTAGGGGCGTAAGTCTTGATATTGAACAAGGAGAATTCATGTCCATAGCAGGCCCTTCAGGATCAGGCAAAACTACCCTCCTTAATTTAATAGGCTGTATTGATAAGATGGATGGAGGGGAAATCTCAATTAAAGGTGAAGCTGTTTCAAAGATGAAAAAAAAGGATAAAACCAATTTTAGAAGAAAAAATCTTGGATTTATCTTTCAAACCTATAATTTAATACCTGTTTTAACAGCATACGAAAATGTAGCCTTTGTTCTATCACTGCTCAATATTAGTGAAAAAGAAATAAAAGACAGAACAATGGCCATCTTAACAGAAGTTGGTCTTGCAGGGATGGAAAACAGAAGACCTTCCAAACTTTCAGGAGGTCAGCAGCAGCGTGTAGCAATTGCAAGAGCCCTTATAAAAAACCCGGAAATTGTACTCGCAGATGAGCCTACTGCAAATTTGGATTCTGATACAGGAAAGGAAATTCTGGAGCTTATGAAAACCATGAATAAAAAGCACAAAACTACATTTATTTTTTCCACCCATGACAAAATGGTTATGGATTATGCTCACAGACTGATTATTCTTCATGATGGACAGATTCAGAGTGATGAAAAAATACAATAAACAGGGAGAAGACAATGAAATTCCTTATTTCTCTGGCTATTAAAAATTTGACCAGATATAAAAGACGTACATTAATTACAGCAGGAGCCATTGCCATAGGAATAATGATGTATATTTTTATCGATTCCATGCTTATGGGTGCTGAGATTGAATCGGTGCGAAATTTAAAATGGTTTGAGACTGCATCTGCCCGTGTTCTGAACACTAATTACTGGGAAAATCGGTTTCAGCATCCCCTGGATATAAATATCCCGGAACCCGATAAAATTATTGATAAATTAGATAAAAATGGAATAAAAGCTACAAAGCGGACGGTATTCTCCGGAAATATGATTCTAAATAGTCAGGATTTTGGTGAGAACGGTAACATGCCAGTTGTTGTAACAGCAATAGATACAGAAAATGATAATAATGTTTTCCACTTTGAAGACACCCTG
>JALTGJ010000189.1:0-3507 GCA_027077185.1 Spirochaetales bacterium
GAATAAGTATAAGGGAAATAATGGAACAGCAAAAAAATAATTATTACAATAAATTCGATACACTCCTGTTAAAACTTTCTACAGATTTTATTAATTTATCAGCCGGGGATCTGGAAAAAACAGTCCATACCTGGATGGTTGAAATTGCTCTTAATCTGGAGGCGGAAATTGCTGTACTATTTGACACCAGACCAGCTGGAAAGCTTTTTATAAGTGATTACTGGAGAAAGGATAACAAAGGAGCCCCGGTTCTTTATAATCCATCAGAACTTTTTCCCTATCTAACATCAGAAATATTAAAAGGAAATCTTGTAATAGCTTCATCATATGAAGACCTTCCGGAGGAGGCAGAAACTGATAGACTCAATTTACAGAAAATGGGGACATCATCTTTTCTCTTTTTCCCTCTGGGCACAGATAAACATATCCTGGGATCCTTTCTTTTTGCATATAAAACCAAAAAAGTATCCTGGGACATGGAATTTGTAAAAAAACTTCGATTTATTATTCAGATATTTTCTTCACTAATAAAAAATGGACAGGACAAGGTACTGCTTGAGAAAAAGCTGCAATACGAAAGCCTGCTGGCAAATCTATCAAGGGATTTTATAGCAGCAAAGACAGAGGAAATACCGGATAAAATTACATACTGGCTTCATAAAGCAGGGGAAACCCTTAAATCAGACAGGGCATTAGTATTCAAACTAAATAAACACAATAAATTTATTATGTCTACAAGCTGGAAATCAGTTGACGGGAAAGAGGTAATTCCATATGACCCTGAAAAACTTTTCCCATGGATGAGCACAGAGCTAAGATCCGGAAGAGATGTTATTATACCTAAATTATCAGCCTTTCCGGCTGAAGCATCAAAAGATAAAGATAATATGGGTGTTATAGGCTCAGTTTCTGTTCTTGTGCTGCCTCTTAGAGTTAACAATAGAATGCTGGGAGCTTTGGCTTTCTCCGGAACAACAGAAAACTTTCAAATAACAAACTCTCTGGTCCAAAGATTTCAAATTATCAGCCAGACTTTTGCAACTGCACTTTTACGGAAGGAAACTGAACTAAAATTAGCAGAAGAAAAAGAAAGGCTGGCTGTTACTCTGAAAAGTATTGGGGATGGAGTTATAACAACTGATGAAAAAGGGGATATTACACTTCTGAATGATGTTGCAGAAAAACTAACAGCCTGGTCTCTAAAAGAAGCAATGGGAAAACCTGTAAGCCAGGTATTCAATATTATTAATGAACATACCGGAAAACCACAGGAATCCCCTGTAGAAAAGGTACTAAAAAACCTTAGTATTGTAAGTTTGCTGAATCACACTCTACTTATTGATAAAAACGGGAATAAAATTCCGATTGCAGACAGCGGTGCCCCCATAAAGGATTCCGAAGGGAATATATTGGGAGTTGTTCTTGTATTCAGAGATGTTACACTGGAAAAAAAGAGAGAAGAAGATATTCTAAAATTAAAAAAACTCGAAAGCATAGGAATACTTGCAGGGGGTATTGCACACGATTTTAATAATATTTTGACAGGTATACTGGGAAACATAAACCTTGCTTCTTTAGAGACCTCAAAACCGGAAGGAAAAAATACATACCTGTCCAATGCTTCCAGAGCATGTAAAAGAGCCGCTTCGTTAACTCAAAAACTTCTTACTTTTTCGAAAGGAGGAACACCGGTTAAAGAAAATGCTTCTTTAGGTGAAATTATTACAGAATCCATGGATTTTACACTCCATGGCAGTCAAATAAAGACAGTATATTCTATTCCGGACAATTTATGGTCAAGTGAAGTTGATAGAGATCAAATAAATCAGGTAATTCAAAATCTTGCTTTAAACAGCATGGAATCTATGGTAGATGGTGGGAAACTGACAATTGACTGCAGGAATATAACATTTAAGGAGAATCACCCCAGACATGGAAAATATATTGAAATTAAAATAAAAGACACAGGAGAAGGTATAAGTAACGAAAACCTGGATAAAATATTTGACCCTTACTTTAGCACAAAAGAAACAGGAAGCGGTCTTGGCCTGGCTGTAACACATTCAATAATCCATAAACACGACGGTTTTATAGACGTCCTCTCCAAAGAAGGTGAGGGTACAGAGTTCCTGCTGTACCTACCGGCCAGCAAAAATGATCTTCCTGTATCTAAACCTAAAAGTAAGAAGAAGGGGAAAATTGTAAAAGGAAGCTATAATATTCTGATTATGGATGATGAAGAAATGATAAGGACCATGCTTACAACACTTTTAACAATACTGGGACATAAAGTTATTACAAGCTGTGATGGTTCAGAGACAATTGAAAAATATCAAAACTCCAGTTTTGACTTTGTTATGCTGGATATTACAATTCCCGGGGGCTTAGGAGGAATTGAAACCATAAAGCAATTAAAAGTAATTGATCCAAAAATAAAAGCAATTGTTTCCAGTGGATATGGCAACAGCCCTGTTATCTCAAATTACAAGGATTATGGATTTTGCGCTTCCCTGACAAAACCATATCTTCTGGATGAATTAAAAACCGTAATTGAAAAAGTAATGGCCCCCTAAGTAGTATATATGAAAAAAAGAAACCCCATTATTATTACCATAATATTTTCACTTATAATTGCAGTACCTGTACTAACAGATAATAGTTTTTTTAACAGTATAATAAATAGTATTAAAGGCCTTTCAGCTTCCATTAATAGCTCAGAGAAAAAAACAGATTCACAGATAACAGCAGATCCGGAACTGCTTGCTATTCCTCTTATCAAATCCACAGATATTGTAATACATCATAATGGATTTTCACTCTTATATTCAGAAAAATATGAGCAGGCTGCCTGGGTTGCATATCTGCTTACAGACAATGAAGTATATGGAAATATACCCCGTTCAAATAATTTCAGAGAAGATCCGGCTATTCTGTCCGGTTCTGCAAAACTGGAAGATTATAAGGGTTCAGGTTATGACAGGGGACATCTGGCTCCGGCAGGAGACTTAAAATGGAGTAAAGTATCCATGAAAGATTCCTTTTTCCTATCGAATATGAGTCCTCAGACTCCAGGATTTAACAGAGACCTATGGAGGCGTCTTGAGGAATGGGTAAGAACACAGGCAGTAGATAATAAAGAATTGATTGTAGTAACAGGACCGATTCTTACTGATGGACCTTTTAAAAAAATTGGTGTTGACGGAGTGGCTGTACCCAAAAGATACTACAAGGTACTTCTGGACTTTAAAAAACCGGAAATTAAGGCAATCGGATTTATTATGGAGAATAAGGCTTCCAAAAAAGCTGTTACAGACTTTGCAGTTTCTGTAGATAAGGTGGAAGAAACTACAGGAATAGATTTCTTTTACCTGCTTCCGGATACCCTGGAAAATAATCTGGAATCGAAAATTAATTTAAAACTTTGGCAGTAAAAACAGGATAAATAGAGCCTGTCCCATAATAAAGCATGGGTATAGGAATCCCTGCTGAACTAAAAATGATTAGATT
>JALTGJ010000189.1:3517-3846 GCA_027077185.1 Spirochaetales bacterium
AAGATTGAGAAAATATAACAGCAGAAAAGTAGCAAAAACATGAAATAATATTTCTTGAAATAGGAATGGAGGAAGATCATGTCCATTTTCTTATACAATCAGTTCCGACATATAGTCCAACGAAAATAGTTCAAATTATAAAGAGTATAACTGCGAGAAAAATCTTTATATTGTGTCCAGAGGTGAAAACACAACTATGGGGTGGAGAATTCTGGACGAAAGGATATTTTGTAAATACAGTCAGTAAGCATGGGAATGAAAATATAATTGCAAGTTACGTGAAGAATCAAGGGAAAAAAGAAGATGAATACAAGAAGCTGTATAAACAG
>JALTGJ010000190.1 GCA_027077185.1 Spirochaetales bacterium
AATCCGGGGATTTTATTTCTATTGCCGGACCATCAGGCTCAGGTAAATCAACAATTCTAAATATGATTGGATGTATAGATACAGCAAGTGAAGGAATTGTAACCATTAATAATATAAACACCAGTGATCTTAATGATAAAGAAATTACCAATCTAAGACATGATGTTCTTGGTTTTATTTTTCAGAATTTTAATCTTATTCCTGTTCTAAATGTATTTGAAAATATAGAGTTTCCAATACTTCTGGGAAAAAATCCTGCACCAAAAGCAGAAAGAGAAGAATGGATTTTCAGCTTAATGGAAGAAGTCGGCTTAGGGGACTGGAAGACTCACAAACCCAATGAACTATCCGGAGGACAACGGCAGAGAGTTGCAATTGCAAGAGCTCTTGTAACCAAGCCTCAGATTGTTCTGGCAGATGAACCCACTGCAAATCTTGATTCAGAAACAGGTGAAAATATTATCCAGCTGATGAAGAAGATGAACAAGGAATATGGAACAACTTTTATTTTTTCCACACATGATCATTCTATTGTAGATATTGCAGATCATGTAATTCAGCTGAAAGATGGAACAATTATTGCGAATAAACGGAGATAGGTATGAATGGACTAATTTTTAAAATTGCCTATAGAAACCTGAAAGAACATAAAACCAAGACTCTTATTATAGGTACCCTGATGGCTCTGGCCATTATGATACTTGTAGTTGGAAATTCTTTCATGGAAACAGCTTCAAGAGGTATAGAAAAAACCTATATTCAAAATTTTACAGGTGATGTTGTTATTACCTCCAGTGAAATGGAAAGTGCCTCTTTATTTATGGATGGCTCAATGGCCGATAGAGATAAGCTTATCCCTGTTATTCCCTCAGCTGTAAAAATTCAGGATCATCTGAAGTCTTTCAATTCTGTTGGTGCAGTAAATCCTCAGATTGGAGGAGCAGCGCTATTGAAATATGGTGAAGAAGGTACAGGGTTTGCAATGCTGTTTGGAGTTGACCCGGATATGTATGCGCAAACCTTTAAGAATAATTTAAAACTCCTGGAGGGCAGTTTCCTTAAGGAAGGTGAAGAAGGGATTGTTCTGGCAACTGGTGCAGTAAAAATGATTAAGGAATCAAGCGGTCAAACTGTAAAACCCGGGGATTCT
>JALTGJ010000191.1 GCA_027077185.1 Spirochaetales bacterium
AGTTACCCAGAACTCACTTAGAACCTGAACTGAAATAACCCCTGTTTGTTTTTTTAATGAATCCTTTATTAAATCTCTGGCAATTTTCTGTTTTACTTTTTCACTTGAATCATTGGCATAAACCAGGATATTTGTATCAAAAAAGAACTTATCGTTCATGTAAATCATCTCGTGTCCAGGTTTTGTTTCCAATCACAGCACTGCTCCCTGCAAATAAATTATCAAGTTCCTCAATCTTCATAAGCCGAATTCGCTCCTCACGACCTACTAACCCCGCTATATATTCCCTAACTAGCCCATTAAAACTGGTGTCTCTATCAATTGCTATTTTTTTTGCCTTTTTAAGAAGGTCATTATCAAGAGAAATTGTAATATTGGACATGGTCATACCTCCAACTGTATAATACGTGTACCACGGTAATAAGTGTAATATAAATTACACTTATTATCAACTTTAAATTATAAAAGATCGCCTGGCTAAACTTACCGCTCCAAAACCATTATTACCCATTTTTGTAGAAACTATCTGGTAAGATCTACAGGAATAAGAATAACAAGCTTATAATGCATAAACATCATATTTTAGAAGAAAGGGTATATACAGTATCCCGCCTTGCATCAACAAAGGCCCTAACAGATCTACTCACATCTGCTTCTGTTGTAGCCCAGGAACATACACTTACCCTTATAACATACCTGTGATTCCACTTTGCATTGCCACACCAACATTCTCCGGATTGTTGAACTAGTTTAAGAACCTTTTCTGTCTGGTCATCATCATTACACGAAACAAGAACCTGTACTCACTTGCCCTGCCTGAAGAATAAGTATTGTTCTTTCATCCAGAGAAGGAAGTGATTCAGGAATTATACGCCCCTGGTTATCTACATCAACATATTCAAGTTGATCAGTCCCAATACCCAGTAAAGCCAGGCCTTTTAAGACTGTTCCATGAGCCTGTCTACCAAGAACTACCCTAAAAGGAGGAGAACCTGCCAAACCTTTTTTATTAACATCCCAACCTTGCTTTTCCAGTATCCTATATCGTGCTGCAGCTAATCCACTTAAAATCGCCATGGAGCTTCCACTAACAAAGCCAGCAACCTTTTGGTCGGGCAAAGAGAATATCTGTTTTAGCCATTTCTCAACAACAGACTCAATTTTGGAAACCACAGGTGAGGAAACATACATAGGAGTATTCTGATCCCAAAAATCTGTAAGACATTTAACGGCAAGGGAGGCAGGAATAACACCTCCATCAACAAAACCGAAATACCGTCCTCCAATTTGGCTGACAGTAGCAGGAGACCCGTACTTATGCAGTTGATCTATAATCGATAGAGCATCTACCGACTCAGAGGCAAGCTCATCATCAAATTTAGTTAAATTAGTTAATGCTTTTTCATCTGGAAATACATTTCTATCCAGAACAGCTTCAGCATATTCAAAAGCATAGTCACTTGCTCTTTGAAATAGATTTTTATTTTTTAAATCAAGAAACATTTTTTCCTGAATGCTCATTTTACCCCTTAATCTCAGCAATACACTCAATCTCCACCATAGCATCCAGTGGATTCTGCTTTACAGCAATAGCGGATCTGGCAGGTGTATGTCCATCAAACATCTCTGCATACACTCCGTTCATTCCCTTAAAATCATCCATGGATTTAAGAAATACAGTTGTTTTAACAATATCTTTCAGACTAAGCCCCAGGCCATTTAAAACCGTTCGAATATTGATAAGAACCTGCCTTGTCTGATCTTCAATTGTAGAACCGGTAATTTTCATTGTTGCCGGATCAAGAGGTGTTTGTCCGGAGCAAAACAAAAGATTCCCTGTTTTTACAGCATGACAGTATGGACCAATTGCAGCCGGCGCACCCTCGATAAATAATTTTTCCATAAATTCCTCCTGTTTTTAATTTACATAAAAATTTAGACCCATCCGGAAACTATTTACTTTCATCATCAGTCCAGTATACTTCCGGGACAGGGTTTGATCCCTCCCAGATTATTTGCCTGAACTGAACAGGATCAGTATTTCCTTCTGTATTTATAAGTAATATCTGGGATTTACTATCCAGTTTTAATAATTCTTTAAGTTCCTTAAGCCCCTCTTCGGTAAGGATACCTATTAATGCTCCAAGAGTTACAGCACCGGATTCTCCTGATACTATAAAGGGATCATCCTTTAACGGAGTTGCATATATTCTCATGCCTTTTGCTGCCACATAGTCAGGACATGACACAAAAACATCTGCAGTGGCTTTTAGAATATTCCATGCTATTGGACTGGGTTCACCACAGGCAAGGCCAGCCATAATTGTATTAAGTGAACCGTTTACAGTATGAGACTTTCCGTCTTTGGACTTACCAGATTCGTAAATGCATGCGGCTTTATCCGGCTCTACAACAACACAAACAGGAGCATTTTCAGAAAAAAGGCTATGATAAAAACCTATTACAGATGCTGCCAGAGCTCCCACTCCAGCCTGAACAAAAACATGTGTCGGCTTTATTATACCCTGGGCACTAAACTGTTCCTGAGCTTCAAGAAGCATAGAGGTATACCCCTGCATAATCCATAAAGGGATTGTTGTATATCCATCCCATGAGGTGTCAGAAATAATATTCCAACCATTAGTTTTTGAGTCCACAACAATTTGCCTTACCGCATTATCATAATTCCCTTCTATAACCTTGACTGTTGCACCATAGTCACGAATAGCCTGAATTCTTGCTTTTGATGTTTCAGAATGCACATAAATTACACACTTATGACCAAGTTTCCCGGCGGCCCATGCAATACCTCTTCCATGATTTCCATCTGTCGCCGAAGCAAAGGTAATCTCTCCCAGTTTTTCCCTTACTTCCTGTGAAGTAAGATAGTCATAGCTTAAAGATTCTCCGCTAAGGCCAAGCTTTTGCTGTATAAATTTATATAAGGCAAAAGACCCTCCAAGGACTTTGAACGAATTTAATTCCAAACGTTCTGCTTCATCTTTTATCCAGATTCCCCGGACACCGAACATTCGGGCAAGATTATTTAAATTCTTTAATGGGGACATTTTATATCCGGGAATCTGTGAATGAAACAGCCTTGCCTTATGGGCAACTTCTACAGGAAACTGAGTTTTATCAAATTCCCCATTTTTAAAACTATTCTCAATCCATTTCATATCTGCATTATTTTTCATACATTCCTCTCTAAAACACATTATTGTTTACACAATATAATCCGGGAACAGCTACAACTTACCTAATACCTATAAAAACAGGAACATTTCTTTGAAAAAAAGTCAATATTCCACCATCAGGATGGTTTAAAATTTCAATTTTAGTATTTAAACTACTTCGTAAAGCCAGTACAGAAGATCCACCACCATCCATATTAATTGCATTTTCCGAACCCAATGACTTCATCCACTCTGCGGATTCAAAGAAAGTTGCCCCACTCCCTGTCTGGGTATTTTCCCCATCTATTGAAACTAAAAAGACTACTCTGCCATTTTCTGCTGTTCCAATCAGGCTTCTTGCAGCCCTAGGACTTTCCTTTGCAATGTTAATTCCACCAGAAAGAATTATAAAAAAACCTCCGGCGGCACCTATATAACTATTAATATTTGTAAATGGAGGATGCAGAAATAGTATTCTTTTATCTTTAGTTACAAAAAGTGCATCATATTTACTATTTTCTGAATATAAATTACCTGCAGATTTAACAATACCAACTGCAGTCTGTGTTTTTCCTGTAAAAAAACGGTAGGGGGTAAATGGAGTTGCATTAATGGCAGCAAAAAGATACTCACTATTAATAAATTGTTTAATATTATTTG
>JALTGJ010000192.1 GCA_027077185.1 Spirochaetales bacterium
TGTTAAAAGCTAATAATCTTAACTTTAGAAGTCCGGTAATAGTACGTAAAAATCCTACTGTTACTTATGCAATAGGGAATGCTGAATTCAGCAGACAAAATTCTATAGAATGGCATGAGATAGAAATTGGAACAGTTATAAAAGAGGGTGAGGCTATTAGAACAGGAATTGATAGTGTAGTTGATTTAAAATTTAAAAATGGAACAGTAATGCGAATTGCTGAAGATTCTTTTCTTTCTATTGATGATGTAAGTTTAAGTACAATAAATGTAAATCTTAATAAAGGCAGTATTATTTCGAGGTTTACCAAATTATTCTCTAATCAACAGTATTCAATTAATACACCAAGTGCTGTAGCTGGAATAAGAGGAACAGAATTGATAGTAAGTGTCAATACAGAAGAAACATCTATTGTTGGAATGTCCGGAATTACAGAAATTTATAATCCACAATTTCCAGACAAAAGGGTGCTGCTAGGTTTTCAGACAAAATCTGAAATTGCTGCCAATCAGACCCCTTCTGATGCAGTTGTACTTACACAGAAAGAAGTTTCATTATATAGAAAAATGCTTGATTCTGTACATTCCAGAGAAGTTATTCTTATAGCCAGGGCAATTCAGTTTAAACCAGACACTGCAGAGATAGCAGATGAGTCCAGAATTGAACTGGATAAACTTGCAAAAAAAATGAGGTGGAGATTTTTTAAGATAGAAATTAGTGGTCATACGGCAGATATTGGGGATTCAGGCTCACAATACTCATTATCACTGGAAAGAGCGCAAACAATAAAAGACTATTTGATATCCAAAAAAATAAAAAGCAAAAGATTAGTCGTTAGAGGATTTGGAGGATCCAAACCAATAGCTTCTAACAAAACTCCGGAGGGAAGAGCTAAAAACCGAAGAGTTGAATTTGTTATTCTCGAATAGATTAATATCCTGGTAATTAATTATCTTCCGTTATTTCGTTAAAATAGATATCAATTATATTACTATCTACTATTAATTTGTATATATCAGGATCAATACGATTATTATTTGTCATTTGTTCCAGAATCTTAATAACTTCTTTATGCTCCAGGGGTTTTCGGTATGGTCTTTCCTTTGAAGTAAGAGCTTCAATAATATCTGCAAATGCAATAATTCTTGCCTGAAGGGGAATATCACCAGCTTTCAATCCACGATGATATCCTTTTCCATCCAAAGTTTCATGGTGCATTGAAGCATATTCAGATACTTTAGAGATACTCTTTGGAAATGAAATTTGATCGAGAATTACCTGAGTCATTCTAACATGATCCTCAATAATTTCTCGCTCACCGTCATTCAAAGTTCCTGATAGAATGGAAAGATTTTCTTTCTCTATATTAGAAATAAAATTAACATTCTTACCGGAATATGAAATTGTTCTTTCTGCAATCTCCAGAAGATGTTTTAGTTTATCCTTGTCCATATGACTATCAGGAGCATTACAGCCTTTAATAAAATCCAGATCTTTTTTCAGTTTTTCTGTTTTTTTAACAAGCTCCTCATCAAGATTCTTGAACTCAATCCGAATTTTGTCACTTTCTCCAGCTTTTTCCAACTTTTTTGAAAGAACATCGTTTTCAAATATTTTTTGAATTAGATCGAAACGTGTCTCTATAAACTCTATACCATCACGTAAAAGATGCAGCTTTGTCTCTTTATTAAGCAAACTCTCCGGAGTTGTTATTTTACCTATATCATGCATCCAGGCAGAAAGCCGCAGTTCCTCAAGCTCATCATCTGAGAAAAAAACATCCTTAAAAAAACCGTTATCTTCTATATTTATTTGCCTGGCAATTATCATTGTAAGATGGAAAACATTACTGATATGCTTTCCAGTAAATGGTGATTTCTCGTCAATAGCTGCTGCAATACTTTTAATTACAGAATGCAGAAGATCCTTAAGCTTATGGTGTAATTGAACATTAGTCATTTTTACAGCAGACTGATAAGCTAAAGTTGCAATTAAATTCTCATTTACTTTCGAAAATGGTATTATTCCATCTGTAAGTTTATTTTGAGCGTTAATAAGCTGAAGTACACCTATAAGTTCTTTATCCTTATTCATCATAGGAATAACAAGCATCGATTCTGAATGATATCCATTATTTTTATCGTATGCCCTCATTCCGCTAAAATCAAATCCTTCAGCCTGGTATACATCAGGAATATTTACTATTTCACCTGTAAGTGCTGAATAGGAGGAAACATTGGTAAAATTAGGTTTTCCATTATTATAAAGGGGAACAGGCGGAAAAGTTATCTTATTCTCGGATTTTCCTCCTATTTTAATATTCATTGATATATTACAAAGTATTTCAAATCTTAGATTTTGTTTTTCCTCATCGAAAACATACAAAGTACCACCGTCAGAATGCGTAAGCCTCATTGCTTCATTTAAAACCAGTTCCAGTAAGTTTTTAATATCATTTTCAGTAGAAAGAGCCAGCCCAATTTCTGAAAGAGTACGAAAGCCCGCTTCTCTCTCTTTCAGAGTTTCAATTTTTTCCAGGAGACGCTTGTTGGCAATTGACAAATTTTTTCTAAGGTTATTATAAGTATCTGCCATTAGACTGAATTCATCATTTGTATTAAGTTCAATAAGCTGATAATTATCTATATCAACATTGTTCATAGATTTAATTAATATTTCCAAAGGATTAATTATAAATTTCTTAAAGCGAAAGTGAAAAAAAGCAAAAAGAATTACTATTGTTAACAGTATAAGTAAAAATGTGCTTAAAACAATAATATTTTTTGCCTTTACAATTTCGGTTTTCCCCTGTATTAGAAGAACAGCATAATTATCAGTTGAAAGATTTTTACCCGGCAGATTAACAGACTGATAGTATACTGTGCTGGATATACCGGTAACATCAACATTTTTTATATAGCCACTATTGCCCTTAAGAGCGGATCTAACTGCTCTTGAAATATCACCTGACCAGTTTAAAGATACTGTTTTCGTAACCTGATTACCTTTATTATCAAGAAGTATTTCACCTTCTGCTCCTGTGGCAAGTATTTTTTTAGTCATATTCTTCAGGTTATATATTTCTTTCAGTTTATCCTTATCCGGGTGCGCAATAATAACACCTTCTGTATCAACTACAATTGCGTACATATTTTTCGTATTAAGATAAGATTCTACATTTTTCTGAAGATCAGAAAAAACAATATCCATTCCCATAATACCAATCAGCATGCCCTTATCCAGAACAGGATGAAATATAGAGGCAACAGGTTTATTTCCGGAAAGTGAATAGTAGGATTTTGAAATAAAAGGAGTCGAATTCCTATTATTGATAAACTCTTTATACCACCATCTGTCTCCTCTATACCCAATGGGACCATAACTCTTGCCAGTCTGATATCCATTACTATCCTGAACATAGAGAAGATCTACAAAGTCATATTCATTTTGAATCATAACCAAAAAAGGTGGTCCTGAATTTTTAGAAAAAGAACCCTCAGTTTTATAAATACTATTATAAGATGCTGTTCTGCTTTCCAAGTTAGAATCAGCAGTCTCTATTTGGTCCTTAATTATAGGATTAAGAGAAATTTGGTAATTTAGTGTATAAGCAGTATTGAGATATTCATATATATAATTGGAAAGTCCTTTTATTTGCAGAATATTTTTTTCGTGGGTATTCTTGTCCATAATATGGATTAAATATGAAGTAGTAGCAACAGCAGAAACCAGAACGGAAAGACTTACCGACAGTATGAGTAACCAGTTGAATTTTCTGGATATGAGAGCCATTTTACCCCTTGAATCTAAGTATATCAGTCATACAT
>JALTGJ010000193.1 GCA_027077185.1 Spirochaetales bacterium
GATTATATCTGTATTCTATGTAGAGAAACAATTAGTAAATTTGGTCCCATTCATTAGCATATAACAAACAAATGGACACAGACGCCTTCTCGTCGCTGCGCTCCTGCGAGGGCGCTGGTCATTTGGAGCGTTCTACAGCTTCAGGGTACAAAAAGTGGACATTGCCAACAGGAACCGACCAAAAAGTAGAATATGTTTTATAATTAAGAAAGAACATCTATGGGGAATTTGACTCTGGAGCTAGTTTACTGAAGTTGAATATGAATTAATGAAAGCTACAAATCTGACAAACTGTGTTAGAACCTCCGGTGGGAGCAGAATATTAGGGAATGGAAATGGTAAGCTGAATTACCCATAGGTTGGAAAACAAAAGTGCCCCACCTGTGAAGAAAAAAGAGAGTCCATCCGTTACTGTATGTAAATAACTACAAATACAACAGGCGGATAGACTCAAAATGATAACTATGAAAATGTACCAAAAAATTAGAAATTGCAAGAGCAAAAAGATGAGTATTAGGCAGACAGCAAAAAGGCTTGAATTATCAAGGAAAACTGTCAGTAAATATTACAAAATGGATGATGAAAAATATTTTAAATATTTAATATCAACAGAAACGAAGGATAAGAGATTCGACAGTTTTAAGGACGAGATTCTGGAACTCTACCAAAAGAATGAAAACAAGGTTTACAAATCTTCAATCTACGATGTATTAGAAGAGAAATATGGCCAGCTGCCTGGAACGGAACGAACACTAAGGAATTATATTCAGTTTTTAGAAGAAGAAGGAAAGCTTCAGGACAATATTGCAACAAGACTATATCTTCCTGTTGGTGAACTGCCTTTTGGAAAACAACTACAAGTAGATTTTGGAGAAATTAAAATTAAGTCAGGAGAAAAGGTCTATATTTTTGCATCTGTTCTTTCTGCCAGCAGATACAGATATGTTGCAGTACAAAAAAGACCATTTAAAACTGTAGATGTAATACATCATCTTCTTGACTGTTTTAATTATATTGAAGGAATCCCGAAAGAAATTGTGATAGATCAGGACAAGACTATGATTGTCAGTGAAAATAAAGGGGATATTCTTCTAACTAAAGAATTTAAAAGTTTCACTGAGGAAATGGGATTTTCTCTTTATG
>JALTGJ010000194.1 GCA_027077185.1 Spirochaetales bacterium
AGCATGGGGAGCGGCAAATGGAGTTGATGTAGTAATTAAAACCGTTGGTGGCAGCGTTGATGTTACAGTTGATCAGATGCTTACTGTTGGATATGCAGCAGGTGATTTACCTGATATATTTGTTTTTCCCGGTGTAGATGACTATAAAAAATGGTCAGAAGTAATTACAGATCTTTCTGATCAGAAATGGGTCAGGGATACATCAGTTGCTTTTAAACAGGATGGTAAAGTTTATGGTTTTCCTGTAGCGGTTGAAGGCTGGGGAATGGCGTATAATGCTGATATTCTTAAAAAAGCCGGTGTAGATCCTGCAGGTCTGGTAAGTCTTGGCGCATACAAAGCCGCATTCGAAAAAATTGATTCAATGAAATCTGAGCTAGGTCTCGATTCTGTTGTATCAATGGCCGCTTCAATCTCAATGAGCTGGGTTACTGCTCATCATAACTTTAACAGTTTACTTTCCAATGGTCTTCCCTATGGTGATCTTTCTGTTGTAAATGATCTTCTTGCAGGAAAAGTGGATGTTTCCCGGCTTAAACAGTATGCAGAATGGGTAGGATTACTCTTTAAGTATGCTGATCAGGCAGTTCTTACAACTGGTGATTATGATGCACAGGTTGGTGCATTTGCTTCCGGTAAAGCTGCTTTTCTACACCAGGGTAACTGGGCCGATGGAAACATAGAAGCTGCTGGTGCAACTTTTGATAGAGCATTTGCTCCACATGGATCGATGGATGCTGCAACTGACGGTATCTTTGTATCAGCTCCTGCCTACTACGCAGTAAATAAAGATTCAAAAGTTACTGTATTGGCCAAACAGTTTCTGAATGATCTTGTTTATACAGATGCTGGTAATAACTACATGGTTAAAGAAGCCGGTATGATACCTGCTTTTTCCAATATTAAACTGTCGCCAACAAGTCCTTTGTCTCAGTCAGTTCAAAAATGGGCTGCTGAAGGTAAGGTTTATTCATGGGATCAGTACTACTTTAGTGAAGATTTTAGAAATAATACTCTAGGTCCAATTTACAACCAGTTTGCCAGTGGCAATATTGATGAGGCTCAGTTTGTACAGGCTCTGAAAAGTGCTTTTGAAGGTCTCAAATAGATATTATTTTACACAACCGGGAATCATCTTGTGGTTCCCGGTTTTTATAGGAAAATTTGTATGAACAAGAAAAAACATGATCTGATTTTCTGGTTGTTTCTGGCTCCGGCTATAATTGCATTTTTGATGGTTATTGTTATTCCGTTTTTTATGGGTATCTTTTATTCTCTAACAGACTGGACATCAAGGCCACAACCAGGGGGGCTGCAATTTGTTGGTCTGCAAAACTTTATTGAAAGTGTAAAGGATCCTGCCTTTATATATTCTTTTATCCTTACTTTTGTGTATACATTCCTAAATATGCTTTTAATTAATATTGTAGCTTTTGGGCTGGCACTTTTAGTTACTGCAAAACTTAAATATAAGAATGTTTACAGAGCGGGTTTTTTTCTTCCTAATCTTATTGGCGGTATAATTCTGGGATATATCTGGCAGTTTATTTTCAATGTAGTTATTCCGAATTTCCCGGTATTATCTGTAGTTTTTCCGGCGATAAGTGAACCAGCTAATTTAATGCTGGCAAATCGAAGTTCAGCAGCTTTGGCCATTGTAATTGCAGGGTCCTGGCAGTATGCCGGTTATATAATGATGATATACATTGCAGCTATAATAAGTGTTCCTGAAGAATTATTCGAAGCAGCAAAAATCGATGGAGCAACATCTTTAAAGAAACTTATTTATATTACCATTCCTATGACAGCCCAGGCATTTACAATAACCCTGTTTTTAACACTTATCCAATCATTTAAACAGTTTGATGTAAATGTCTCTCTAACTGGTGGAGGGCCCTCAACCGCTTTTATGGGTAAATTTATGAAAGGAACAGAGCTTTTGGCATTAAATATATATAACACGGCTTTTACTTCAAATTCTCTGGCTCAGAGTCAGGCCAGATCTGTTATATTTTTTGTTGTGCTTGTTATTATATCTCTAATTCAGGTTCGTCAGAATAAACGCAGAGAGGTTGAACTCTAATGAATGAAATAAAACGAAGTACTACTATTTCTCTGGAGATTATAACAGTAATACTCTTTCTCATTTTTCTATTTCCCATTTTCCTTGTAGTTATAAATGCCGGGAAAGATACATTTGCCATCACTGCAAACCCTCTCTCATTACCTGAGGACTGGTTTCAGGTTTTTAGAAATATGGGTATAATCTGGCTGGATCCAAACCTCAGATATGGTTCATCGTTTTTTTCATCCATCTTAATAACAGTTTTTTCTTTATTTGTTATTGTTTTGGTCGCAGGGCAGGCTGCCTGGGTTTTGGTAAGAACTAAAACAAAAACTTCGCAGATTATTTTTTTTACTTTTGTCGCAGCTATGGTAATTCCCTTTCAGATAGTTATGCTTCCTCTTGTCTCCTGGTTCAGGATTATAGATAAAGTAACAGGTATTCAACTTTTACGAACTTATCCTGGAATGATTCTTTCTTATGTTGGGTTCGGCCTGTCATTAAGTCTGTTTATGTTCCATGGTTTTATTAAGGGTATTCCATATGAACTGGAAGAAGCTGCAACTATTGACGGCTGTGCTAAATGGCAGATTTTTTACAGGATAATCTTTCCCTTGCTTAAACCTATAACAGCTACAGTTTTGGTATTAAATGGTATTTGGATATGGAACGATTATCTTCTTCCGCTTCTGATATTGGGGAAGGGTAATAAAATACAAACTGTTCCTCTTGCTGTTGCAAATTATGCAGGAGCCTATGTTAAGCAGTGGGATCTTATTCTAACAGCAGTCCTTCTGGCTATGATTCCAGTAATTATTCTATTTTTATTTCTCCAGAGGTACATTATTAAAGGGATGGTTGCAGGTTCAATTAAATAAAAAATTTATTTATTGACATAATTCCCATTTCATGCTATTTCTTATTTGTAAGTGTAATTAAATATGTTTTCAGGTTTATTTCCTGATTACATGATGGAGTTTTTATTATCACCGCTTCTGTACTTTTTCATAACGTCTACCCTTCTTTGTATGAATCCATGGAAATTGTGAATTGTGTGTTTGAAAAGCGACATTTGATTTATCGTTGATAGATCACACTTAATACATTATTTCATGAAAGAGAGGATAAGATGGCAAAAAAGATTTATGTAGGAAACATGAACTATGCTACAACAGAAGATGAATTGAGAGAACTTTTTGAAGCTTATGGAGAAGTTGTTTCAGTTGTAATTATTGAAGACAGATACACAGGACAGTCCAAAGGTTTTGGTTTTGTTGAAATGGCAGATGATGATGCAGCAACAGCAGCAATTTCTGCACTTGACCAGAATGAACAGGGTGGAAGACGTCTCCGTGTAAACGAAGCAATTGAAAAACCAAGAAGAAATAACAGAGATTATTAATATTTTTTCGATATGTTACAAGTGGGGGCGGGTTTAAAACCCGCCCCTACTTGTATACAGACTCTTGTTCTGTACATACATTTCCCATCCTTCAATTAATCTTAATAAAAAACATTATTCTTCCGATTCTAATGGTAGAGACAGGTTTTTATCCCGGTTTAAAAATTCTGCCAGGAGTACTATAAGAAATGGAAAAATTTGATAAATATATTAAAAATCTACCGATTATTCCGGATGTAGCTTCCAGGATAATGGCAATAGCAGACGATAATTTTGATATTTCATTTAAAGAGCTGGAAGAAATTATTATGATTGATCCCATGCTGACTGCCAGAATCCTTAAAGT